>JAQVMQ010000051.1 GCA_028703535.1 Candidatus Omnitrophota bacterium
ATGACCTGTATATCCTGCCAGTTGACGCCTATCTCACTCATGACGGTCAAATCACTCCAGTTGACGCCTGCTTCAGTCATTATTTGTAGATCATCCCAATTAACGCCTGCTTTGGTTAACGGATTTAGATCTGACCAGTTTATTCCTGCCTGGCTCATTATCTGTAAATCATCCCAGTTAACACCGGCCTCGCTCATGACTGTTATGTCACCCCAATTTACTCCAGCCTCGCTCATTATTGTTAAGTCTGACCAGTTAACTCCCGCCTCGGTTAAAATTCTCCAATCTTCCCAATTGACATCGGCCTCACTCATGACGGTTATGTCGGACCAGTTAACGCCCATTTCTGTCATAACCTGTATATCCTGCCAGTTGACGCCTATCTCACTCATGACTGTCAAATCACTCCAGTTAACACCTGCTTCGGTCATTATCTGTAGATCGTCCCAGTTAACGCCTGCTTTGGTTAACGGTTTAAGATCTGACCAGTTAACTCCTGCCTGGCTCATTATCTGCATATCATCCCAGTTAACACCGGACTCACTCATGACTGTTATATCACCCCAATTAACACCGGCCTCGCTCATGACTGTTATATTGTCCCAATTAACGCCTGCTTCGGTAAGAACACTCAAATCACTCCAATTGACGCCCGCATCTGTCAAAACAGCCAAATCATTCCAATTAATTTGTGCATCTGCCATTACTTGTATATCTTTCCAATTAACCCCGGCCTGGCTCATTGCAGTAATGCCATTCCAATTAACACCAGCATCACTCATAACCTGTATATCATTCCAATTGACTCCAACATTGCTTAGCTGGGCCAAATTATCCCAGTTTATTGTTTCGTCCCAATTAACACCGGCTCCACTCATATAAGCAATATCAAGCCAATTAACACCAGCTTCCGAAAGAAAATGTATATCATCCCAATTGACACCAGCGTCACTTATTACTTGTAAATCCTGCCAATTAATTCCAGCATCGCTCATTATTTGTATATCCGACCAATTTATCCCTTTAGAACTCAATATCTGAAAATCGTCCCAATTAATATCTGCCTCACTTAAGATCTGCACATCCTGCCAATTAATAGATGCTTTTGTCAATATTTCTAAATCCTGCCAATTAATATTCGCATCTGAAAGGATCCTTACATCACTCCAGTTGATCCCTGTCTCACTCAATATTGCGATGTCTGTCCAATTAACATTTGATAAATTATCATCCCAAATTACATCCAAATCATTGACTAAATCGTTTAAATAACCAAAAACCGTTGCATCCAATAGAGTGTCAGTTGAGGAACCTAAAAGGTCCTCTATGTTCTGCACGCCTGAATAGGCATAGCAGGCATAGTAATTAGCCCAACATGCGTAATTACGTGCCGCCTGCGCGTAATCACTGGCATAACAGGCATAATAATTAGCGCTAGACGCAGCTTGGTTAGCCGCGAACGCATATGCATTCGCGTTCGCCACTAAAGGATATAATCCCGCGTTAACATCACTTAAATACGTATTAACGCTTGAAATATCGCTATCAATATTTGATAACGCACTATCAATATCATCAAGATTGCTTTTTATAACTTCTATGTCATCCCAATTTATTGAAGAAGTTGTGCTGAGAATATCATCTAATGTTTCTTCCATCTGTGTTAAAGTATCCGTACCGTAAAAAGTCTGACCATCATGAACAAGTATTACTTCGGCATATAATGTTTTCCCAGCTTCCGCATCGGTTGCGCCCCAGGCTTCATGCCAAATATCTTCTCCCGTATCCACAGTCGCTATATCTCCAGGATTAGATGATACTGCAGTAAAACTACCACTTCCCATTGTTTGCTGCCAATAACTAAGATTAATAGTACATGAATCATTATCACCGGAATCATTCAAATCTACTTTTCTACCATCTTTAGTCAGCCATGCAGCAATACGTGTGACTCCGTCATAATCGTATGCCATATCTTCTTCACCATAGAAAAGGGCAACTTTAACTTGATACCCTTCTTCGGAAAAAATAGTAAAAGAACTTGAGGTAGCAGATACCAAACCAGAAGCAGAGGCCTGTAAAGCATATAGCTCACCTGATTTATCAATTGACAAATCAGTAAAAGTTGAAATACCGCTTGACGCCTGGACCGATGTTGTGCCGCTCAATGTACCGCCTGAAGGGTTGCTTATTATTCCAACGGTAACAGATGTTGTACTATCGGCAGTAACAGTATTTCCGTATTCATCCTGTATCGCCACAACCGGCTGCACAGAAAGCTCTTCCCGGGGATAACTATCTCCGGGCTGAGTAGCAAACGCTAATTTATAAGCCGAACCCATCCCGAGATAAGAATCACTGGTAGCCGTTGTAGTATAATCGCCTCTGCCACTGCCGCCAAGAAACATTGTTGAATCAAAATCTAAAACTGTATCACCTGAACCTGTGCCGCCCGTGTATGTTGTCGCGCAGACAAAAGGGCTCCATTGACTTATTAAAAATATAAGTATTAAAAAAATGCGAAAGCCAAAATTTAAGGGCCTGTTTTTATTTCCCCCCATAATATAAATATATATATCCTATTATATTATATAAGGTTTTGAAATAAATCCCAAACTATTTTTGAATTATTTATATTTTTTACGGAAACAAGAAGGATTTCGAAGATTGTATTAAAATTTATATTTAGCTGTTTATTCTGTTTTTTCTCTAGATTTTCTCAGTTTTTGCTCTAATATTTTATCATAAAGCCTTTCGTTAACAGCCATTTTATCTTTAGCATCAGGGCTATACTCTAAGTATTTCTCATAATATTCCCCGGCAATTTTACTATCTTTTAAATGGTAGTCATAAATAACTGCTAAATTATAATAGGTTTCACTATCTTTATAATTGTATTCCAAAGTTTTTTTATACTCGTCAACTGCTTTCTGCATATCGCCTTGTTGAAAAAAGATATTACCCAAATTATAATGAGTTTTGCTTAACTCCAAGCCTCTAGCTTCGTTTTTTGCTGATACTTCGCGTAGTTGGATTTTAAGTTTTTCTATATCTGTCTGGGCTTCTTTCCAACCTTTGAAATAAACGTCATTTTCTTTGTCATTTAAAAGTTTTTCTTTCTCGTCAGTTAATATCCCTATCTCTGCCTGCATCTTCGAAAAATCTTCATTTATCTTTTCACTTATAGCCGTTTCTCTTGTCCCAGCCGCTTCTAACGCCGCTATCGCTTGATTGGCTTTTTGTTCAGCAGATTTTATACGTTCATTATATATGTTTCTTTGTCTATCTAAATCCGCTATTTCTTTTTTTAATTTACTATTTTCCAAAAAAAGTTTGCTGTTATTCTTTACCAAAGCCTCATAAGAATCACGCATGGTAACCTCTTTAACTTCCAATGGATTTTGTGAATACGCACGCAGAACAACACTTGATAATAAAAAAAACAAAAAGATTTTCTTCATTCTTTCTCCTGTTTCTATCAATAAGCCTTGAAAGGTTTTATTTCCGTCGAGACATTGATCGTAGCTTTATCGATAGCTTCATCTCCTTGTAAAATATGAGGAGTTAGCAATATTATTATTTCTGTTTGTGCCTTATTGTCAGATTCGGCGGAAAAAAGTTTACCTAAAAGCGGGATATCCATCAACAATGGAAATCCTTTTTTATCATAAGTAATTTCTTCCTGACGCAATCCCCCTATGATTATAGTATTACCGTCTTTAACAACAACGCTTGTTTCAACAGACGTAGAATTGACCAAAGGGACTGTAGCGCCTTGTGGTGTTTCCAATTCTCCTGACTGTGAAGAGATTTCAGGGCTTATTGACATAGTAACAAAGCCGTTATCATTAATAGTCGGCGTGACCGTAAACTGAACGCCGACATCCAAATAATGTATTTCCTCATTAACTTTCTGGCTTTCGCCCGTGCCGATAGTCGTTGTTGTCACATACGCTAACTTATCGCCTATGTGAATTTTAGCTTCCTGATTGTCAACGACCATCAAGCTGGGATTAGCTAAAACTTTCGTTTCGGAAATCTCATCCACAGCCCTTAAATCGCCCAAAAAACTAGTTTGATCTTCCTCTCCTATGAAAATCTGCCCGACAGACCCTAAAGAACTATCACTGGAAATTGCCGAATCTATAGGAAAAGAACTTGCCATTTTCCATTTAGAATTCAAAACATATTCCCAATCAAAACCAAAGTCATACTTAGGATTAAAAACTATTTTAAGTATTCTAACATTAATCAAAACTGCTTTTGTCTTTTTATCCCAGGCATCAATAATGCTATCCACTTCTTTCATGCGACCCGGTAACGCGTGTACTATAATACGGTTTGAACGTGTATCGGCCTGCACAGACCCGACAGCCTTATTATCAAGTTTTTCTTTCAATTTTAAAGCTATATCATCAGCTTTTGCGTATTTTAAATCATAAATTTTCATCTCTAACGGATGATCTATTTTTGCAACTGCGTCCTCCATTCTCTTAATAGCATCTCTCGTATCCATAATAACAACCGAGCCAGTGTCATCATCGATAACAATTTTACCTATATCGCTCTTTATGCTTTTTAAGGCTTCAAGAACGTATGTAGGCTTGGCATATTCCAGATATAAAATCTTGATCTCCCGCCTATCATTAAAAGATTTTCCATGCGTTTTTTCATATTCTTCAGCCGTCATAACGTAAATAATATTGTCACCTATTTGTCTATACGCCAAATTATTCGCCAACGAAATAATATCTAAGGCGTCACTGATTGATATGTTTTTTAGGTATAGAGTAACCCTGCCTTGTATGCTCTTACTTATAGTTATATTAAAATCACCCTTCATAGCCAAAAACTTATAAACATCAACAACATCCATATCTCTTAAATCTAAAGAAATACTTTTATCAAGTTTACTATCCAGCTCTTCTGCTTGAATATAGATAGAAAAGCAGGCTAAAATCACAAGAAACAAAAAAATCGATCTTTTTATCATCTTAACGTTATCTCCTCATCGTCAAAAGACATAATGACCTTATCCGTATCGACCTTTTCCACTTTAAAACTCATAAAATCATCACCTTCTTTCAAATAATAAGTCAGCTGCGAAGCAGAATCTTCTATCATAGCATATTTTTCCTGTTCGTCCGGCGTCCAATAAAAACCGACCATCTTGAAATTATTAAGCAATTGCGCAACTTCGGAAATATCTTTTTCCTGTTCCACAAACTTCTTTTTTTCTTCGGCCGGATTAAAAATATTACGCGCAACTAAAACATTGTAATAATCTTCTTTATTTTTAATATCAAAAAATTTCAGCTGTTCCACGATCTCATCGTTACCTTCACCCAAAGTAAATTTTGGAACACTGTTCAGCCGCGCATAGCCCCGAATAAACTCCACAACCATAAAAATACCAATTACTAAAATAACCCCTAACAAAATATTATTAACTAACGAAAATAAAGCTTGTTTATCACTTGTAAAAATTTTTTGGAAATTAGAGATTAAAAATTCGCCACGCCCCCGTAACGATAATATTGATGCGCTATTCTTCGAAAGATTGACTTCTTTTAAAGCGCTTCCGCCCTCAATAGTTTTAAGCAACTCTTTTTCAGCACTGTCCGCCATATATTTTATTCGTGTTTAACCCCGGCATGACGCCATTTAGAAACAGAATCCTCTTCTATAACATCAAAAACCAACTGTTTGTCGACTACCGTTTTAACTTTACTCATCACTAAAGCACGCAGACATTTATGGCAAACTCGGATTATCCCTCGCGGATATCCTTTTGTATAGTAATAAATATCCCGTATGGCCTCATCTAAGAATAACGATATATTCCCCATATATCCGGCTTTACTTAATCTGTAAACAATCATCTCTTTAGTTTCTTCATACCCTAAAGGATTTAAAGTATACTTAAAATCTATTCTGTCATAAAAATTAGACATCTGTAAGATACGCGAATACAATTCAAGCTGCCCTAAGAGAACTAACTGTATGAGTTTATATTCATTTGTTTCATAGTTAAGCAAAATTCTTAAAGACTCAAGTTCTTTTTCTGATAACTTTTGCGCTTCGTCTATTATAACAACAACAGTCTTATTTTTTACCCTGGTATTATGTAACAAAAACTTTTCAAAAGAATCTCTTATTTCCGAAACTGTTATATTTTGATAAGACTGGCTTAAAGGAACCTCAAAATTTCTTGTAAGTGCAAACAGAAATTCTTTCTCACTCTCAAAGATAGGATTAAGTATAACATGAAAAATAAAATCTTCTCTTTCACTAAGCTCCTTGACCAATTTTCTGGATAAAGTAGTTTTACCGGTGCCAACATCTCCGAGAATAACAGTAAGTCCGCGTTTAAGACGCAGCTCTATCAATATATTCGTTAAAGCTAAATCATATTCTCGAGATAAATAAAGAAACTCCGGATCCGGACTGCTGGAAAACGGTTCTTTTTCCAATCCTAATAGCTTAAAGTAACTCATAATACCCCTAGTTTACATATACTATAGATTATTATAAGTAGTTATTATAGTTTGTCAATTTGATAAGAAATAAAGAAAATAAAAATCACTTTTTCTTTTGAACAATAATAGACCCATCGGAAGCTATATATTTCTTAGGCGCCTCTTTAAACTCACGTAACGCCTTATACGAACTTATCCAATATCTACGTCCGTTATAGACACTATTGAATTTCTGTTCTTTTATTTCTTCATTGGTAACAGGACAAATAAGATTATCAGCATTAATTATTAATAACGATCTCGCATAAATATGCGTAAAATTCGTTAAAAAAAAAGTGTAAATTATTAAAACCCAGACAAAAATAATAGAAAATCTGCTAAACACTGATAAAACCCCCGTATTACCTATATCATTCGTCCCCAAAACTGTCAAGAACACATAATATAGAGAGATTATATGCCCTTAAGTTTTCCTGTATGTCTATAGTTCATAACCATAGCTGTAAGATACACTGCTACACGCAAAATATACTCTTCAAACGGATCCTGAACAAACAATTCAAGTTCTTTCGCTCGTTTAAGTATTTTACTCAAAATATCAGAAATAACATACTTTCTTTCTCCTGACCATAATGAAATACTGGAAATTATTTCTTTTTTATGCCTATTTAAAAACAAATGCACCGGCATACTGCTTATTGTCTTTTCCATATGAAAAATCTTTTTTAAGTTTTCATCATGAAAATCCGGAAAATCTTCAGCAACATATTCACGTCTTTTTTTATAATAATTTTTTAACTTTATCTTTAAAGTCTTAGCGGCCCAATATTTCTTTCCGAATGCGACCAACGGATCTTTGTTCGCGATCCCGGACATCAGCCTATCGACATACTCTAATTTTTCCAACGCTTTCCAGCCAGAATATTTCCGGCGCCATGCGCTTAAAGGATCCAGCCAAACAGCAAAAGTCTCGGCAAAATCTTCATCCGGATGATATTGCGCATAATAATCTTCCAAATGTCTTACAAAACTTTTACTATACGGTCTGAATTTATAACTATCTTTATACTCCTTCGAAAAATCCCCAAAAATACCTTTCCATTGCTTACGCTTAAATAATTTATAGGCATAATTAATCGCATGCCCGGCCTCATGCCTTAAAAGCATCATACAGCGCCGTTTATTGCCTCCTTCAACATCAAGCATAATTTTATCTTCAAGTTTCATCAAACGGTTATGCGCTAAATAAAAAGGAATACCCACAACCGGTTCTTTATTGGGGGCAAGCCACTCATCCGCAAAATAGACCTCAGGTAAAAACTTTATATTTTTTTTGGCAAGCTCATCATATAATTTATGCACACACGTCTCAATCCATGTACCGGCTATCTCAAGCGGTAAATCGCAAATTTTTGTATTTAAAAGTTCTTCTTCACTGACTTTGTTTAACTCAATTTTAACTTTATCCATTAATATCTTTTAATAATTTCACCTCATCAAAATAATATTCCTGTTCCCCAAAGACCCTCGGTTCAAATTGAAAGCTTTTTATAGGAAAATCTAATTTATCGTTTATGTCAGCGTCATCGGGTTGCCAATCTGAGCGAGGCGCAAAAGATAAAAACGGGCAAACAATACTTTTCCAACCCTGGAAATCATCTTCCAAAAAAAATCTCCATAACTCACCACCTGAATCTTTAATATCTAAAGCAATAACACCGCCTGTAGCTTTCCCAAACATAGAAATAGAAAACCCTTTATATTTTTTCCACTCAATATTTTCCGGTAATACATCCCAGTCTCCGGCTCCCGCAACGTCTAACCCGTAACCACGAGCAACCCACATATACCCTGACGGCAGCAAATTATATTCTATGCGCAAAGATTGTGCGCCTTCCGTTTTTTTATCTAACGCAGCACTTACTACGACCTTTGATCCTTCCGCCGCACCAAAATCAACCGTGTATTTATCAATTTCCCTCTCAAACCCATCAATCAAAACCTCTTTTGGCCCTGCGGAACAACCCGTAATTAACACGAAAAGAAATATAACAACACTCTTTCTCATACCTTCCCCTTTCTTGAAATTATCCCGCCGCCTATTAATACACCTTTATCATAGAATGCGCATACCTGCCCGGGCGCGGGATTCACCGCATCATTTATCAAACAAACTTTTATCCCGTCTCTTTCCATATGTATAATAGCTTTTTGAAAAACAGCATTATACCTCGTTTTAACATCCATCTGTTTACCATTATACTTTTGAAAAACACCGAAACAATTTATTTTTTTTACAAAAAATTCTCTACAACCAAGATATTGTTTTTCTCCAACAATAACAGACCTAGACTTACTATCTATATCTATAACATAAAGCGGCTCTGTCCATCCAATGCCTAACCCGGATCTCTGGCCATACGTGAACTGATAAAACCCTTTATGTCTTCCCAAAACCCTGCCATCAACATGCATAATATCTCCGCAATATTTCCCTCCCGTATCAATGAACT
>JAQVMQ010000010.1 GCA_028703535.1 Candidatus Omnitrophota bacterium
AGAGGTTTTTTTAATAAATTTGAATTAACAGAAAGATTTATAGTAATTTCTTTTTTTATTATGGCAGATAATGTTTTTTGTATATTCTTGAGATAATGGTTTTCGACCCATGATTTAAAAAAAGCGTCAGGCGCTTCAAGCTGCAAAATATCGTTCGAGAGCTCTTTAAAATTTAAAGGGAGCAACCAGGTTTCGTAAGATGTCTCCCCTACAATATCACGAAGTTTTTTTAGACAATCTTGCCACATCGGTTCATTTTTCATAAAAGGCCTTGATTTTCAAGAGTAATTCACAGAATTCACAAGTTATTCACACCCCAAAGGAGATCAAATATTCACTTTTTTTAAAAATTATATAAAAAAATGGAATTGAGTTGATTATACTCCAAAAATATACCAATGCAATATTTTTATAGTTGACACTTATACTATCTATGCTACAATTTTGTGCTATGAAAAAAGGATTAAAAACACCTACTAAAGTAAAAGGCAAACGGAAACACGGATTTAGAGTAAGACAAGCTTCCTCTGAAGGAAAAGCCATAATAAGCAGACGGCGTAAAAAAGGACGTACGAAGCTTAGTGCATGAAAAATATAGGCTTTTTTCTTCTTTATATATATAGAAATTTATCTTATAGATTGCCAAAAGGAAGTTGTAAATTTTACCCTACTTGCTCCTAATATGCCGAACACGCGTTAAAAAAATATAAAACAATTAAAGCATATAAGCTTATTGTTTTGCGTCTTTTAAAATGTAACCCCTTTAATAAAGGTGGATACGACCCTTTGATTTAATATGAACACAGATAATCGTCTATTATTGGCTGTTTTTCTTTCACTTTTATTGTTTTTTGGATATACTGCTTTTTTTAAACCAAAATCTTCTACTTTGTTGGAAAATTCTTCCGAAAAAGTCTTTTCACAGAAACAGGAACTTGACCAAATTGCCGAAATTTCAGAAACGACCGATGTTTTGAAACAAAAAGAAACAGAAAAATTTGTTGTAACATATTCTGAGACAAGAGGATATATAAAAAATATAGAGCTTTTGTCTCCAAAAGATACTCTCAATTTTGAAAATATCGGTCTTTTTCCCAATATTGATATTGTATCAGGAGATTTGTCAAGACAGTATACAGCAGAAGATAAAACAAATCGTTTGGTATTTACTGATCTTGAAGCGGGAATAACAAAGACCTTTATTTTTGACGGATATCTTATAACACTTGAAACAGAAACAAAGATTGCCTCTCCTCTTCTTCTTTTTTCTGTAAAAAAAGACAAAGATGTCTTAAGCCAGCGTTATCAGGAAATCTTTTCTTTTGACGGAACCGGATTCAAAAAAATACCTTTACGCAAGACACAGGAAAGAGTTTTTTCAAAAAATCAATTCTCCGGCGCCCGAGACAGATACTATTGCGCTTCTTTGTTAAAGGGTGATTATGATATAAAAGTTAACATTCAAAAAAATGGTGATGAAGCACTTCTTTACTTATTAAATCCATCGAAAAAAATAACACTGTATGTCGGTCCACAAATACAAAAAAACTTACAACCTCTTGGTCTACAAAAGATTATAAACTATGGCGTTTTCCATTTCATTGCAATAATCATTTTAAAAATGCTTAATTTTATATTTTTTATTACAAAAAGTTGGGGTTTTAGTTTAATAACATTGGCTGTTATTATTTATTTTATTCTTTTTCCTTTTACGGCTAAAAGTACAAAAGCAATGAACGCTATGAAGAAAATTCAGCCGGAAATGGAAAAATTAAAAGAAAAATATAAAAATGATCCTCAACAGATGAACGCAGCAATTATGAAACTTTATAAAGAAAATAAAGTTAACCCATTAGGCGGGTGCTTACCTTTGTTTTTTCAAATTCCGGTTTTTATTGCATTATATCAAATTTTACCTAAATTTGTTGAACTTAAAGGAAGTTCTTTTTTATGGATAAAAGATCTGTCATTGCCGGATAATTTATTTACTCTTCCCTTCTCGCTACCTGTAATTGGAAACAGTATAAACATATTACCTATTATAATTATGGTAATAAGCATTATTCAGCAGAAGGTAATGACTTCAGTTGCAACAGACTCTTCTGCTAAGCAACAAAAGGCAATAGGATTATTCTTTGCAGTATTTATAGGGGTTATTTTTTATAGCTTTCCTTCTTGTTTAGTATTATATTGGTTAATACAAAATCTTTTGACCCTTCTTTATCAAATAAAAACGTCATCTAAAAAATAAAGATATTTTCACGTGAAAATATCGAAAGTATCTATTTATTATTTAGAAGTATAGGTAAGGTATTGAAGCGTAAGAGCTTAATTAGATTACTTTAATGATATTCCGTGTTTTCACGTGAAAACACGGAATATAAGAACTTGACCGTAGTAATAACTTGTATTAAAATATGTCAAATCATTGGTGGGGGCTATTTTCACGTGAAAATATAAAAAGGATATATTTTGGGAAAGATAATAGGCGTTTGTAATCAAAAAGGTGGAACAGCAAAAACAACTTCGGCTATCAATATAAGTTCGTTTTTAGGGTTACTTGGCCGAAAAACCCTTATCATTGATATGGATCCTCAAGCGAATGCTACATCAGGACTTGGTTTTAATAATGAAAATCAAGCATCGGTATATGATCTTTTAATGGGACGCAAAGCCCTTAAAGAATGCCTTTTCCAGACAAAGTGGGAAAACCTTCATATAATTCCCGGAGATATTGCTCTTACAGGCGGAGAAATAGAGTTGGTAGAAAAAGAAAATAGAGAAACACAATTAAAAAATGTATTAGCGGAAATAAAAGAAGTCTATCAATATATTATTATTGACGCACCGCCGTCATTAAGTTTATTAACATTAAATGTTTTAGTTGCATCAGATTCATTAATTGTACCTATACAATGTGAATATTTTGCGTTGGAAGGGGTTTCGAAGTTATTGCAAACAATTGAACTTGTAACAAGAAGGTTAAATACTCATCTAGAAATCGAAGGTATACTTTTAACTATGGCTGATTTTCGAACAAGGCTAACTTTACAAGTTATTGAAGAAGTAAGACAATATTTTAAAGATAAAGTTTTTAATACAGTAATTCCTAGAAACATAAAATTAGCAGAAGCTCCGAGTTTTGGAAAACCTATATCACATTATGATAAAGAATGTATAGGGGCTAAAGCCTATGGCTCAGTTACCGGAGAATTACTTAAAGAAAAAATAGATTATGAGCAGATTAAGGGAAGCTAAAAGGAGGCAACTCTATGGTACAGAAGGTGTTAGGAAAAGGGCTTGAAGCCTTGATTCCAATTAGGACTAAAGAAGACGAGAAATTAATAGGCGGAGACGGACAATTGGTATTTTTGCCGATGGATAAAATAAGACCCGGTAAATATCAACCCAGACTCGAGATGAAAACGGATGAAATAAAAGAATTAGCTAATTCAATCAAAGAAAAAGGAATCATTCAGCCTATAGTTGTCAGAAAGCTTAATGATGATGATCATTATGAAATAGTCGCGGGAGGACGCAGGCATATGGCTGCAAAATCTTTAGCTATGAAGGAAATGCCGGTAATAATTAAAGAATTATCCGATCAAGATGCCTTAATTTTTGCGATAGTTGAAAACCTACAAAGGAAAAGTTTAAATGGTATTGATGAGGCACAGGCTTTAAAAAAACTTATGGATGAATTTAATTTCACCCTTGATGAGATGGCCAGGGTGTTGGGAAAAGATAAAACAACGATAGCTAATACTGTCAGGTTATTAAAATTGCCTGTCAATATACAAGAGGCTGTTAGACAAGGAGTTATAACATCAACCCAAGCGCGTACCATCCTGGGGGTTAATAACGAAGATGAACAAAAAAAGATTTTTTATCAGATAGTAACTGAAAAGCTATCTGTTAGAGAAATTGAAAAAAGAGTTCAAAAGAAAAAAGGCAAAAAGGAAGAAAAGGATCCATTTGTTATTGAAGTGCAAGATTCATTACAAAAAAATCTGGGCACAAAAGTTCAAATTATTAATAAGAAAAAAAATAAAGGGAAAATAGTAATCGAGTATTATGGGTTGGAAGATTTGGAACGAATATTAAAACGAATAAAATAATGAAGGGAGAAAAAATGGAAGAAGCAACGTTAGTTATTATTAAGCCTGACGGTATAAAAAAATCTTTAACAGGAAATATTCTTAGCCGTTTGTCAGAAGCAAAACTAAAGATTATGGGATCTAAAATGGTTAAAGTCTCCAATGATCTTGCGGAAAAACACTATGAACACTTGAGAGATAAACCTTTTTTTTCTGAATTGATAGAATATATTACAGGAAAAGTACATGATGAAAACAGGGTTATGGCATTGGTTTATTACGGAGAAGATGCGATATCAAAAGTAAGAAGAATCGCCGGTTCGACAAATCCGGAAGAAGCAGACCCCATAAGTATTAGAGGAGCCTATGGAAGGATATTAACGACAGGTATTTTTGAAAATGTTATTCACGCTTCGTCTGAGGCCGCAGAAGCTGAGAGAGAAATAAAATTGTGGTTTGACCCGGATGAGATTGTTTTTGATTTATATCCTTGTCAGATCAAAGATGGAAGGAGCGAATGGAAATGAGAGCGATGACAGCATATTCAACTGTTGTAAAGAAGCAAGGGAATAAAATCGTTCAGGTGGTTTTGAGGTCTTTAAATTTTAAGTATCTTGATATTTTTATTCATAATTTACCGAATGAAGATATTTTTGTAGAGGATAAAATAAAAAAAGAAATCAATAAAAAACTTTCAAGGGGAAGGATAGAGGTTTATTTATTTTTCTCGCAAAAAATCAAGGTGCCGGAGATAAACGAGGAAATAATTAAGCAATATATACAAAAAATCAAAGTATTATCGAAGAAATATAAGATAAAAAATGATTTAGATATGAGTGATATTATTAATTTGCCGGGTGTCTTTTCTTCAGGGACTGAAAAAGCTGATGAAAAAATGATTATGGCTGCGCTCAAAGAGGCGACAGATAAACTGATTGTTTTTAAAGAAAACGAAGGCAAAGCGATTGCGGTTGAAATAAAAAAGAACATCAAAGAAATAAACGAGAGTGTTTTAAGAATAAAACATGTAATGCCTAAAAATTTTCCTGAAAATGATAAAGAAGATATTGCAGAAGAAATATCTCTTTTAATTTTTTATGGCGATAAAATGTTAAAAGTTATAACGGATAAACAAGAAACAACCAAAGGAAAAAAAATAGATTTTCTTACGCAAGAAATTTTGCGGGAGCTTAATGCGGCATCCAGCAAAACACGCAATAGCAAAATAGCAGAATTAATCGTAGAATCTAAAAGCTGTATAGAACGCATTAGAGAGCAAGCTCAGAATATAGAATAAAAAGTACAGCTTATCAATAGACGTAAGACATATAATTTTTATGTTTTTTGGCCTTTGAGATTTTGATGTCATTCTTTAATGTGTTTTATGTATCGGTTAAGTTTTCGGGCTGGTGTTAAAAGAATGGAAACGGCTTATCTATATTTCAGGGTTATTTCTCAGCTTTTTCATGAAAGCGGTTTCTTTTATTTGTTTTTCATAAACCAGTCATGATAAAAAAGATGTTATCCTTTAATTAGTCCATTATGGATTGGAAAGAAGGAGTTGATTATGAAAAAAATCGTTGTTTTTATTATGATAAGTTTTATTGTAACAAATCTTTTTGCAAACACATTTGGCTATCTTGAAAAAGGAATGAAGGTCCGGCTTAAAGCAGAAAAAGAATGGGGTGCCGTTTATTTTGGTGAAGAAACACAAGGGGTGAACGGCTCTCTGTCTCATATTATGGCGCAAGATAAAGTCGGGTATCTTGAAAATTATTTAGGACGCTTTTCTTATGAGATAACAAGCGGTACGAAAGCGAAAGTCTTGGAAACAAATTACACTTCAAAATTAGTTAAAGTAGAGATTCAAGAAGGACCATATGTTAAAAAAACAGGTTGGGTTCTTGAAACACAGCTGGAACTAGATAGAGAATAACAGTTGCTACCTTTTAACGGGAAGTGGGATTGGAACGAATGAAAAATATCTCACCGATTTATTAAAATCGGTGGTGTGGATATGCGAAATGCTTACTTGTTAAATTGTTGTTTAGTTTATAAAATAAAACCCTATAGAGTTTAAAAGAATTTCTTAATTTCGTAGAAGCTAAAAAGATAACCGCTTAAAGTATCTATAAATCTATTAAATGTAAATTTCTAGTAAGGGTTGTAATATATATCCCATTGCCTAGACAGTATGAAAATCTAGCTATTACTTTCTGTGAATTTATGCTAAAGTAAGTTATATGGACGAACAAAGAGAAGAAAAACGCATAGATGTTAATCTTCAAATTAAATACAAGGTTGAAAACAGTATTCTTGGGAATAAGACAAAAATACAAAATCTTTCTGCCGGAGGGTTGTGTATGTCGTCTTTTCAACGCCTTGTTCCCGGGTTAACGCTTTCTTTGTCTTTTGCCATCCCTGAATTCGAGGATGAAATATCTTTAAAGGGGCAGGTTGTCTGGCAGAAAGAGCAGGAAAATGTTTCTAATTTGTTTTTGTTGGGGGTTAAATTTCAAAATGCTACGCGAGAAATAAAAACACATATAAATGACTTTGTTTTTGGGATATATCCGTGACAGCAGACCTTAGCTATAGACAAAGTAAGACAAGAGCCCTTTCTAAAAACTAATATGAGAAAGTAGTAGAAAATTATGAAAAAGGAAATAGTTAATAAAAATAAATGGTTCAAACCCGAAATATCAAAAATAAAACTCAATCCGGAGCAAGCAATTTTAAGCTGTTGTGATGCTTTAACTCGTGTTGCAGTTGTTGCTCCATGGAATCTTACACAGTGCGAAAATGCTGTGACACAGTGTGGCACGTATTCAGAAAGTGTTGCAAGTTAATGTTTTTATTTAATTTTTTAGGTTTTAACAAAGATGTTTCTACAAAATCTTCTAATTAGCTATTAGCCAACAGTTGTGAGCGAAATTGATGTAAAAATAAGAAATGCTAGTAATACAAAAGTCTGAAAAACAATTTAGAAAAGAAAAAATAGATAAACGCCAGCTATAAACTTCTTTTGTGATTACTCCCGGCTATCGGCAAGCACGATGACATTAGTATAATTGTCAGCAATATTGGTATAAAATGTAAAAATGATTTTGCGGGTATAGCGAACGGAAAAAATCAAATAAAAATTAAAAAATAACATTTTAGTATGTAAGATACTTCGTGGCCACGCTCAGTATCATTGAAAATCGATGAGAGGCTAGATAAAAGTATTAAGCATAAGATACTTCGCGGCCACGCTCAGTATCATTGAAAATCGATGAGAGGCTAGATAAAAGTATTAAGCATAAGATACTTCGTGGCCACGCTCAGTATCATTGAAAATCGATGAGAAACTAGATAAAAGTATTAAGTATAAGATACTTCGCGGCCACGCTCAGTATCATTGAAAATCGATGAGAAACTAGATATTTATCATTTTCAATGAAAAAATAGTAGAAAAAAACATTTAGCATGATATTATCTTCATTGGCTGTTTTATCTATAAAAATGTAAGCGGTTACAGAAAGCAGAGAGATAGTAAAACAACAATTTTGAAAGTATGTTATTATCTAGTTAAAGGGGGAAATATGAAGAAAAAAGAAGTAGAAAAAATAGAGGAAAGAAGACAGAACATACGAGTGAAAAAAACACTTTCTGTTGTTCAATGTGATTCTGAATATTTATTAGAGCATAATTATTTGAGTATGGATATCTCAGAAAACGGGATCTGTCTGCTTTCCACTAATAGGATTGAAATAGGCGAAGATATTACTTTGGGTATTTATTTGCCGGAAAGTAAAATCCCTGTTGTTGCTACAGGAAGCGTTGTTCGCAGAAATGAAACAGGCGACGAGAAATATCCTTATCTTGTCGGTATACAGTTTACTCAAATAAATGATACAGATTATGAAAGAATACAGGCGCACATAAGATATTATACTTTACAGGAATAAGCGAATAGTTCTTTCAGAGTTTTTAAAAAAACTTTTGTTTTCTGCCTTTCAAATATATCTACATCTAGGATTTATCTTTATAAAAAATGTGATAGAATATCCTTTTAAAAGGAGTATGTATGAAAAAAATATTGAAATGCTTACCGGTGTTTTTTTCTGTGATCCAAACAACGTCAGGTTTTGCTAAAGAAATTTATAGTGATAGTAAAATTTTTATGAATAATGCGGAGGAGTATGTTTTTACGCATTATATCCTTTATGTTATTTTAGGATTTTTTGTGTTAGTAGCCGGGTTTTTTGTTGCGGGTAAAATAATTATGAAGCTTAGCACAAAAGATAAGATTTTAGCTCTTCATTTACACGAAGTGATGGAGCAGGCTAAGCTTATTGTAGAAAGGAACGACAGTCTTTCGGAAACAGCTATTCTTTTAAGCAGGGAAAAAAAGGAATATGCGGTTGTCATTGGTGCTATGCGAAAACTCGAAGGAGTTATTTTAAAAAAAGATATTGATAGATGGGCGGTGGAGACCAAAAGCGGCGAAGACAATTCGAGAGCGCACACCGTTAAAGATATTATGACGGCGCCGGTTAAATTAGGACCGTATGATAATTTTTCTGTGGCAGTTCATCTTTTTGTAAAAGACAATTTAGATATCATTGCCGTTGTTGATGCTGACGAACGGTTAGTAGGTGTTATTAACAAGAGATTAATTCTTTCAACAATCGACCGTTTAATTTTTATGCAAAGTAATATTGATAAGAATTAATGGTAACAAAAGTTTTTTGTTTAGCGTGCCTTGGCTTAAAAGTATCTCAAGTCGAAATTGAAGTTGATATTCAAAAAGGGCTACCGGGAATATCTGTCATAGGGTTGGCGGATGAAGCCGTAAGAGAAAGCAAACACCGAGTAAAATCGGCAATAAAAAATAGCGGGTTCGAAATCCCTTCCAAAAAAATAGTCATTAATCTTGCACCGGCAAACATACAGAAATCAGGCAGTCATTATGATCTTGCAATGGCATTAGCTTGGCTTAATAGTAATTTTCAAACGAATATAGACTTTCAAAAATATTATCTTATCGGAGAGCTTTCGTTAGATGGGATGATTCGCCCTGTAGATGGCATTCTTCCAATGGTTTTAAAAGCACGTGAGGATAATAAAAAAATTATAATACCCTGCGAGAATAAACAGGAAGCATCTTTGGTCGAAGGTGTTCAGCTTTATGCAGCTAAAGATCTGAAAGAAGTATATAATTTACTTTTAAATGATACGTGTATTTATTGGCAGAAAAACGGAGCAAGCTATCAAAATAATATAAGTAGTTATGATATCGATTTCAATGAAGTTAAAGGACAACAGCAAGCTAAGCGGGCGATAGAGATAGCTGTTGCCGGGATGCATAATATTCTTATGATAGGGCCTCCGGGTGTAGGGAAATCTATGCTGGCGGCTAGAATACCGACAATTTTACCGGAAATGAACAGGGATGAAATGATAGAAGTTACAAAAATACATAGTATAGCCGGCAGTTTGAAAAAAAGAAAAGTGCCGTTAATAACAGAAAGGCCATTTAGGGCGCCTCATCATACATTGTCGCATATTGCTTTGGTCGGAGGGGGGACACGAGTTATGCCGGGGGAGATAACTTTAGCGCATCATGGTGTTTTATTTATGGATGAGCTGCCTGAATTTAATAGATTAGCATTGGAGTCATTAAGGCAGCCTTTAGAAAAAAAAGAGATAAATATAGCCAGAGCTCAACAGCATGTAACTTTCCCTTCAAATTTTTTGTTTGTTGGCGCAATGAATCCTTGCCCTTGCGGTTATTTATTGTCTAAAGATAAAACATGCCGATGTACTTCATATCAGATACAAAAATACCGCAATAAAATATCAGGGCCATTGTTAGATAGAATTGATATACATATAGAGCTTACAAATATAGGATTAGAGTCTATTTTTGATAAAAAAGAAGAAAAAGAAGGGTCTAAAGAAATAAAAAAAAGAATTGAAAATACTCGCAGTAAACAAATTGAGAGATTTGACACTTCTGTGCAATTTAATTCTCAAATAAAAAATAAAAATTTAGAAAAACTATGTAATTTATCTCAAAATGCAGAAAAAATGCTCAAAAAAGCCGTTAAATATTATAATTTTAGTTTGAGGGCATATACCAAGATAATTAAGGTCGCAAGAACAATAGCCGATTTGGAAGATCATAACACAATTCAGGAAACAGATATCGCAGAGGCCGTACAATATCGCAGTCTTGATAAAGCACTGTGGCTCTAAGGCCTAGGGAAAAACATCTTTAAAAAAGGTTGCCCTTAAAATAAAAAAGATTATAATAAATGCACGCATATTGAAAAGATGAGAGGACAAAATTGGAATTTTTCAGCAGTAAGATAATTTGGGCAACATTTTTTAGTTGGGCAATTGCCCAAGGTATAAAGATTGTTATAGGCTTGCAGCATGAGAAAAAATTTAATTTTTATTGGCTGCTTAGAACGGGCGGGATGCCGTCGGCACATAGCGCGGCGGTAATGGCTTTAGCGAGCTCGATAGGGAAAGTTGAAGGGTTTGATTCACCTATTTTCGTTTTGAGCCTCGGATTTGCGCTTATAACGATGTTTGATGCACAAACATGGCGGCGATATATAGGAGTACAGGCTCGTATTTTGAATAAAATGATGGAAGATATACAGGAAAAAGGCAAAATAGAAGAGAAAAAGCTTAGAGAGCTTGTCGGGCACACTCCAATGGAAGTTTTTGTCGGTGCATTGATAGGCGTTTTTATTACACTTGTTTTTTTCCCTTAAAAATGTTATCAGGAGAGGATAATGCGAAAGAATTGTAAAAGATTATATTCATTTTTTTTGATTTTTTGTTTGATACTTTGTTCTTGTGGGAAAAAACCCGAACAACAGAAATTTACTGTAAATAAGGAACAGGAAAAAGTTTTACCTATGGAAATAATTCCTGAAGATGAGTTTCAGGGGAGTCTTTTAGATCTTAGAAAAATGTATATAAAGAATCTTGAAACGAATACGGAAATAGAAGCGTTAGAGGCTATACAAAATAAAATAGAAGATCTTAATATTAAAATAATTTTTTCCGATATTATTGATGATTGCAGTCAGAAATATATTGTTATGCCGGGTGATACTTTATCCAAAATTGCGAAAAAAAATGGGACAACTGTCGGGCTGATTAAGCGTGCTAATAGTATGGATAGTGATTTAATAAAGATAAATCAGAAATTAAAGATTCATACATGTCCTTTTTCTGTTGTTGTTGATAAATCACAAAATAAGTTGTTTCTTAAGCGCAAAGGAGAAGTTATTAAAACGTATACGGTTTCGACAGGGAAAGATAACTCTACGCCTGTAGGAAATTTTACTATAGGTAATGAAAAACTTAAAGATCCTGTTTGGTGGAAGGCGGGGGCTGTTATAGGGCCTGATAGCGAAGAGAATATTTTAGGGACAAGATGGCTGCCGTTAGTTGGGAAGGATACTAATGACGAAGATATTCAGGGTTATGGCATACATGGGACGACGAAGCCTGATGAACTTGGCATGCAGGTTACGGCGGGATGTGTCAGAATGAAAAATCAGGACGTTGAAGATTTGTATGATTTATTGCCGGTTGGGGCAAATGTGCAAATTTTAGATTAAAGAATATATGAAAAATTGGGATTTTGAAAAACCTATATTGGAGCTGGAACAAAAGATTCAGGAATTGAAACATTTTTCTGAAGATAAACACGTAGATTTATCTGCTGAGATAAAAGAACTGAATAAGAAACTTAAAGAATTATATAAAAAAACCTATTCACAACTTACGCCTTGGCAGAAAGTACAAATTGCCAGGCATCCACAAAGACCGACTACATTAGATTATATAGAGCTTATTATGACGGAGTTTCTTCCATTACATGGTGATAGGCTTTTTAGGGATGATAAAGCCTTGATTACCGGGTTTGCTAAACTTGAGGGGAAAAAAGTTGCCGTTATAGGGCATCAAAAAGGTAAGGATGTTAATGAAAATGTACAGAGGAATTTCGGGTGTGCGCATCCTGAAGGATACAGAAAGGCTATGCGGATAATGACGCTTGCTGACAGGTTTTCTATTCCGATAATATGTTTTATCGACACACCGGGCGCGTATCCGGGAATAGGAGCGGAAGAACGGGGACAGGCGCAAGCTATTGCTGAAAATATACGCGATATGTTTGCTTTGAAAGTACCTATAATTGTTGTAATAATCGGAGAAGGCGGAAGCGGAGGAGCCTTAGGGATAGGCATAGGCGATAAGGTAATGATAATGGAATATGCTTATTATTCTGTTATTTCTCCGGAAGGGTGTGCCGCTATTTTATGGAAGGATGCGGCGAGAAAAGAAGATGCTGCTAAGGTTTTAAAATTGACTGCACCTGAATTATTAAATAATGGCCTTGTTGATAAGATAATTAGCGAACCGCAAGGTGGTGCACACAAAGATCCAGCTAAAACGGCAGAATTTCTTAAAAAAGAATTAATTGAACAAATAGAAGAAATATCAAAGATACCTCCGGAAGACCGTATAAGTTTAAGGTACAAAAAATATAGAAAGGTCGGCGTATTTGCGGAATAAAACCAACATTCATCAAATACAAAAAGTTATAATTTTAGGGTTGCTTCATTCCCAAAAAATCTCGGGTTATGATATAAAAAAATTTTTGAACCACGAATTCAGTATAATAGCTCAGCCTGAAAATAAATCAGTTTATTATCCTCTGAAAAAAATGATTTCCGAAAAATTAATTAGGATGTCTGTTGTTGAAGGAGATACAAAATTAAAAAAATATATTTACAGCATAACGGCTAAAGGAAAAAAAACTTTTCAGGAAATTTGCAATTCAATTTTATTATCTGAAAAAAGACCGTTTTTTGACATGGATATCCCTTTATATTTTTTACCGTTTTTAGATACAAAAAAAACTATGGCTCGTCTTAAAATAAGAAGAAAATTCTTCGTGAAAGCCAGGAAATGGTTAGAGAACAAAGAAAAAGAAGAAAACAAAGGATATAAACAGTTTCTCATAAACCATCAGCTAAAGTTATTGGAGGCTGAAGAGATTTTTTTAATTGAAATTATGGAAAAAATTAAAAGTAGAGCTATATTATAGTTATAGTTTTTGTTACTTTTAAATGGTAACCTTTAATTAGGGGGAAAAAGAAGAAAATGAAAAAATGTTTTACTTTAGTGGAGATATTAGTTTCTGTTATGGTTATGGGGATAGCGCTTACAGTGTTTTTGGGTGCCTATTCTTCTATGGTATTTCTGGGCGAATTTTCAGGTGTTCAGGCGAAGGTTATGAATGCTTTGTCCTTTAAGGCGGAAGATATAAAAAAAGACGGATATTCGATTTCAAAGGCTTTGGATGGGACGAAGTTTGTCCTTGAAGGGATAGCTTCGGAATCAGCGGAAGGGGTGATTTTTTTCTATGATATAGAAAATTCAGATCAGCTTGTTAAGCTTAGACTTTTAGCAAAAATTAAAATTAATGATAGAATTGTAGGAGAGATAGACGTAACGGATCGAAATGCGTCAAATTCGCGTTTTGAATTAATAACCTTTATACCGAAATGAAAAAACAAATTAAAAGAAAAAATAGTTTTACTCTGTTGGAAACATTAATGGTTGTGAGTTTGTTTTTGGTTTTTATTTTAATAATCTTTCAGTTTATAACGGTAACACAAAAAACAAGAGCGATTCAAGAAAGCAAAGTAACTGTGCAAATCCAAGCACAGCACGCGATGCATAGCATTGTTTCAAGGCTTAAATTGTCGGGGGCTGGTTGGGTGGGTTGTTCTGTAGATGTTTCAGATGGTATTGAATTCTGTTACCCAATATTTTCTGATAATGATGTTTTTTATGAAAAAACCGATAAAATAGATACATATAGAACAAAATTTTATCATGATGCAGTAAATAATAGATTGATGATGGCTCAAAAAAATATAGATGGTACGATAGAAGTTTCTTCTATAGCAAATAATGTAACAGGCTTGACTTTTTCTTGTGAGGCGGGAGATTGCTCGACAGTACGCGTAGGAGTGACGACTAACGAACAAAATGAATATACAATTGCGACAAAAGTAGAATTGCGTAATACAAATATTGAGGCGGATGTATTTAATTTTCCCGCGGCTGATGAAGAAGAAACGGGAGAAGAGGGCGAGGAAGGCGGGTCAGAAGATATTGAAGGATAGTGAATAAAGGGACCTTTTTTATAAGGAGAAAGATTAATGATGAAAAAATCAATTGCTTTGATCTTTGTATGCCTTGTTTCGGTGGTTTTAGCCATAGTTTTAGGATCTCTATTTTTAAGAGTAAAAGGGGCATATGAGTTTTCAAGAGTTACAAAGGAAATATTGCAGGCTGAAAATTTAGCAGAAAGTTGTTGTTATTTCGGAGTAGAAAAGCTTAATAATAAACTTACACAAGAGGTAGAAGCAGATTATTCAACGCTTACTAAATATTGGGATGAAGATGAGAGTAACGGCACTCCTTTAGACTTTTTGTGTTATTTAGCAGAAGTTGAAAATGTTCCTAATTTGGAATTCAAAGAGGGTGATTGCCTAGGTGCGCAAGCGCAATCAGATCAATTAGAAATTCTTCTTGATGAAGATGAGTTGCCGGATGATGAGTTGGGTGGAGAAGCTTTAGGAACAGATATAAGTTCAATAACTATATATTTAAGAGAAAGAGAAGACGCGGATGAAAATCTTCCTTATGAATTTACTGTAAGCGCAACAGCTTCAGTAAATGGTACGACACGAACTGTTAATCTAATAGGAGGAGAATTTGGTATAGAAATAGAAAAAGCTAAATTTTCCAGATACGCGTTATTTACTACTAAACACACGTCTCCGTCAGGTTCTTTAGTATGGTTTACTGATGATACAAAGTTTTATGGACCGGTACATACTAATGGGCAATTTTGTTTTGCGTTTAATCCGGGTGCTTATTTTAGCGATGTTGTTACTCAAGCTGATCAATATGCGCGGTTTTATAATAATGGATGGACAAAAGAAAGAGATGATGATCATTATGGAACTACAGATGTGCCTACTTTTGATGCAGGGTTTACCAGGGGCATTACAGCAGATAGTTTAGGAGATTCTGTTTCAAAAGAGTATGTGAAAAATGAGGCTTTAAGCACAATGAGTGAGCCATCTTCTGCGGGTGTTTATTTACCGGCAAATACAAGTTCAGCTACAGAAACTATTGCAGGTACGCTCATCGGAGGTATTTATGTTAGAGGAGATGCTGAAATAGGGTTGAGCGTGGATAGTACTGATAACGCGGTGTATACCATAGAGAGACGGGTTAGTTGGTATACTACAACGACAACAACTGTAACGGTTGATAGGCCCGGTAATATTACAACGGTCAATGACGGTTCGGCTACTTCTGTTTATTTGGGGGTACCGGATGGTGCGTCAGGGGATGGAACGATAATTTATGTCTCGGGTGATATAGATTCTTTAAGCGGAACGGTACAACAAGATACAGATATAACGATTACGAGTGAAGATGATATGTTTATTACCGGGAATATTTTGTATGAAGCGTATGACCTTGATGAAAATGGTAATCCTACGGCGGAAGGCTATGACAATGTATTAGGTCTTATCTCGTGGGAAGGAGATGTTATAATAGGAACAACGGCACCGAACGATTTAAGTATATACGCTGTTATTATGGCGCCAAATGGTGTGTTTACAGTTTATAATTACGATAGAGGCACGACGCGGGGCGATGTAACGTTATTGGGCGGTGTGATTACTGACAAATATGGGGCTTTTGGAACGTTTTCAAGTTATGGCGCTCAAACAGGGTATGGACGGAACTTTGTTTATGACAGCAGAATGAAAAACATGGCGCCTCCTTATTTTCCTGAGACCAGCAATCTTACAATAAGTGCCCCGGAATTAGATGATGTGAAAAATTTGAAGATGATTTGGAGGGAGGACATATAATGAAAAAGAAAAAATTTATTTTGGGCATAATTTTATTACTATGTATAATATTGGTAATAGCCTTGAATATATCAACCAATAATCTTTTAAGAGAAGCCGAAAAAGGTGAAGAAGTGAAAAATGTTATTTTTAAGGTCGATAAAAAAACGGATGTACCTATGACACAAGAAGTGAAAGAACAGGGCGATATTGTTCTTGATAAAAATGCCGTTCTTTTATATTAATAACGAAAGGTCTTTGATGAGAAAAGTATTGATAGCGGATGATGAAAAAGAGATAGTTTCATTTTTGGAAAGAGGGATTAAAAGAGAAGGGTTTGATGTGAGCATTGCGTATAATGGACGGCAAGCGATAGAAGTTATAGAAAAAAATGAGCCGGATATCATAATTTTAGATATAATGATGCCGGAGATAGATGGGCTGGGGGTTTTAAAATGGATAAAGGAAAATAAAAAGAATATCTATGTTATTTTGGCTTCGGCTCGTAAAGAAGTGCAGGATATGAGTAAAGGCTATTCTATGGAAGCGGACTATTATATAACAAAGCCTTATGAGTTAAGTGAAATTCTTAAAGGCATGAATTTACTTTTTGCCATGGAAAAGGAGAACTGATGGCCGCGTTAGTTAATTTGAAATTGAAGAGAAAGCTTTTCATAGCAATGGCGCTTACGACTATTATTCCATTTTTAGCTGTTACTTGTTATTTTTCAGGGATAGAAATTTCATTTTTAGCGGTAATAGCGATTTTATTTTTAACTTCTTTTGGATGGGTGATTATATTTAATGTGTTTTTAGGGATAATCAAAGTAAATGATAAATACTCTTCTATGATACAAAAAGAAAAAGAACATCCCGCGGTAGATGAAGTTCAAAATATAGAAGGTATTATCAATGTTATGTCTGATAAAGTTAAGACAGGGCTAACGTATCTTAAAGAATATAGTAACAGAACAAAAGAGCTGAATCGTGAAATATCAAAAAAGGTGTTAACTTTATCAACAATATTAAAAGCTAATGAGATGTTTTCCGAAACAAATGATTCAGAAAAAGTGGTTAAGATTTTGGTAGAAGGGCTTAAAAATGTTTTAAATGTGCATGGTTGTTTTTTATGTCTCGAGAACGAAGATAGCCACGAGATGGTTGTTGTTAAAAAAGTCGGGATAGAAGATTCTGATCTTGATCAAAAAGTGGAAGAAGACAGATTGTTTTTTGCACGGCTTGTAAGAACGTGTTTATTTGATGAGAGCATGAAAACAATTAAAAATTGGAAGAAAGAACTCAATGCTACTGATATTATTTTTACGCCAATTACATCAGGAGAAAAACGAATAGGGTTTTTATGTGTTTTTGATAACAGAGATTATGCTGGATATATTTGTGATGAGATAGAAACAGTAAGTCTTTTTGCTCAGAATATAGCTGTTATGTGGGACCATAAAATATTAGAATTAAAAATAGATAGTCTTGAGATAACAGATAGTTTAACCGGGTTGTATAACAGTAAATATATGATACAAAAATTAGAAGAAGAGACACTTAGAGCACAGGCATGTCAGAGACCTTGCGGGTTTATTCTTGTAAAACTAGAAAAATATAAAGAGTATCAACAATTACACGGGGATCTTGAAACGGAGCGAGTGCTTAAAAAAACTGCGAGGTTATTTAAGCGGATATTATCCATAACGGATATCTCGGGACGCATGGAAACAGATAAATTAGCAACTATTTTAATTGAAAAAACGAAGCGGGAAACAGTTAAATTGAAAACTATGATAGAAAACACTTTAAAAAGTAATGTTAAAGAAATAGAAATAAGTGTCAGTATGGCGGAAGTACCAATAGATGGTATTAATGCTCAGCAAATATTAAACATCGTGCAGGAAAGGTTGAACCAAAGTGAGCAGTAAAAAACGAATAGACAAACCTTTAGGGGAAATACTGGTTGATAGGGAAGTTATAACTAAAGACCAGTTGGAAAAAGCCTTACTGGAACAGAAAAAAGATGGGGGGCTGATAGGAGATACCATAGTTAAATTAGGGTTTGCGCAGGAAGAAGATATAGCGCATTGTCTTTCTTTGCAATACGGATTTCCTTATTTGCCGCTAGAGAATTATGAGATACCCAAAGAAGTTGTTAATGTTATACCAAAAGCGGTTGCGGAACATTATTGTATAATACCTATAGATAAAATGGATAATATGCTGACAGTGGCTATGGCGGATCCGCTTAATATCCATGCGATAGAAGATATAGAAGAAATCACAGGCTGTGAGATACAAATTTTTGTTAGTACATCGTCCGATGTACGTAAAAGCATAGACCTCTTTTTTTAAAATGGCACAAAAAAGTTTTATTGATTATATTGTAGACGAAAAGATACTTTCTCGTGAACAAACCGATAATCTTTTAAAAATTTGCCGTGATAGAAAAACCTCATTAGTTGAAACGATAATAAAAGAAAATCAAGCTACCGAAAAGCAGATATTAGCCGCGTTATCCGGGTATTTGTCAATGCCGCCTATTCGCGTAACACAAATGGATATAGCCAAGGAGATACTTCTTCTTGTTCCGGAAAAAACCGCTCGAGCAAGAAATATTATACCTATAGGCAAGATCGGTAATACGCTTACTGTTGCGATGGCAGATCCGCTAAATGTCATAATGATCGATGATCTTAAAAATATGACCGGGCTTGAGATCAATCCGGTTATAGCGGGACTTTCTGAAATACAGTCTGCAATATCAAATAGCTATTCTTTTAAATCTGTTACATCGTTAGAAGAAATTATGTCGGAAAAAAAATCAGACTCTTTGGAGCTTCTGACGGAAACAAAAGAGAATATTTCTCAAGAACAAATAATAAAATCTTTAGATGACGCCCCTGTTATAAAGTTTACTCAATTTTTGCTTGAACGTGCTATAACAGAACGGACATCAGATGTCTTTATTGAGCCGTTGACAAAAAAGGGGAGAATAAGATTTCGCATAGACGGGATTCTACAGGAAGTAGACAGTTATCCTAAGACCATTCATCCCTTTATTGTCTCCAGGATCAAAGTTCTAAGTAAACTTAATATAACTGAGCATAGGATGCCGCAAGACGGCAGGTTTAGATTGCTATATAACAGTCGCCAGGTTGATTTCAGGGTTTCTGTCATGCCCTCGTGTATGGGCGAGAAAGTTGTATTGAGGGTTTTAGATCAATCAGCCGGGATGCTCGATCTTGATACGCTTGGCTTTTCTGAAAAAGTTGTTACGGAACTTAAAGAAGATAGTTTAAAACCTCATGGATTGATTTTGGTATGCGGGCCAACAGGTTCCGGAAAAAGTACAAGCTTATATTCAATACTTAAACATGTATATACACCTGAAAAAAATATAACGACAGTTGAGGACCCTGTTGAATATCAAATAAAGGGGATAAGCCAGGCAGCGATAAATCCTTCTATAGGCCTTACATTCGGGGCATGTTTAAGATCTATACTTCGTCAGGATCCGGATGTTGTTATGATTGGTGAAATTCGCGATTCTGAAACTGCGGATATTGCGATTAAAGCTGCATTGACTGGCCATTTAGTTTTGGCTACTATACATACAACAACAAGTGCGGGGGCTATAACAAGACTTATTAATATGGGGATAGAGCCTTTTTTATTGTCAACAACTCTTATAGGCGCGTTGGCGCAGAGATTATCACGTAAACTTTGTTCGCGGTGTAAGGAGAAGTTTGAAGTTACCGAGCAGATAAAAGAAAGATATGGTCTACCTAAATCCGCGACGTTATATAAAAGTAAAGGGTGTAATAGGTGTTTACAGCAGGGATTTTCCGGACGTGTGTCCATAGGCGAGTATCTACGAGTTACAGACCAAATAAAAGAATTAATATATAAAAACACTTCAGAACATGAGATAAAAAGAGCTTCCAGAAAGCTTGGGATGAGGACTTTGCGGGAAGACGGGTTAGAAAAAGTTGCGGCAGGTATTACCACTTTAGAGGATATACTTAAACGTACCGCGCAAGATGAAGATATAGATTAAAATGACATTAAAAGAACGTATTATTTCAGAAATAGGTGTTAACAAAGATTTTTCTAAAGAATTTATAAAAGAGCTTTGTAAAACAGCCAATTACAAAGAATTTAAAGATAAATTAATATCTGAAAAAGATATAAAAGAAGAAGAAATATTATTATTGTTTTCTAAAGAATTCAGAATACCTTTTCTGGACATACAGCGTTATAAAATCCCTCAGACTAACAGCGTTCTTTTACCGATGGAGATAGCTTATAAATATTTGGTTTTGCCTATCTATAAAATCGGAGAAGTATTGACTATAGCAACATCAAATCCGTTGGATATTATTGCGTATGACGATATAAAACTTGTTACGGGTATAAAAAAAATAGATATAGTCTTATCGAGGGAAAAAGATATAGAAAAAACTTTAAAGTTTTTATATAAGAGCAGAGAAGAGAATATTTCGTTAGATAATCTTTCTTCTCAAACAGATATTTTGCCCGAAATGGGGGACATGGAAGATTCTCTTGAGAATATGATAAGCGAAAGTAAAAATCCTCCGATAGTAAGAGCAATAGACGCTATTATTTATAACGCTCTTAATAAAGGGGCATCAGATATTCATATTATTCCGGATGAAGACGGGCTGGATGTTAAATATCGGATAGATGGTGTTTTAATTCAAGAATTTCATTTTCCTAAAAAAGTTCAAATGGCCGTATTCGCGCGGTTAAAGATAATATCTTCGTTAGACATAACGGAGAACAGAATACCGCAGGACGGGCGTTTTAAGGTAAGATATCAGGAACGGGAAGTAGATTTTCGTGTTTCAAGCCTGCCGATAAAATTCGGCGAAAAATTCGTTTTGCGTGTATTGGATAAAAAACGTTTATCCGTTGGCATGAAACAATTGGGATTTTCTTCGGAACCTTTAAAAATTTTTGAACGAGCCGTTGCTTCGCCTTTTGGTATGATTTTAGTTACCGGCCCGACAGGAAGCGGAAAATCAACTACGTTATATTCTATAATCGCGCAACTTAATCGAAGCGACAAGAATATAATAACCATTGAGGATCCTATAGAATATAACATCGATGGGCTTACACAGGTACATGTTAATCCTGATATAGGTTTGACTTTCGCTGAGGTTTTGCGGGCGGTTCTTAGGCAATCGCCGGATATAGTCATGGTTGGTGAAATAAGAGATTTCGAAACGGCAGATATAGCAATAAAAGCATCCTTAACAGGAGAATTACTTTTTTCAACGCTACATACAAATTCTGCAGCAGGCGCGTTTGTTCGATTAATAGATATGGGTGCTGAGCCCTTTCTTTTGGCATCTTCACTTGTTGCAACAACAGCACAGCGGCTTGCACGTATGTTGTGCCCAAAATGTAAAGAAAAAGTGATTGTGGAAAAAGAAGTTCTAAGAAAATTTGGGTTTCCTGACGATAAAACTGAGTTTTTTAAAGCCAAAGGGTGTAAACATTGTGGAGGAAGCGGCTATAAGGGGCGGGTAGCGCTTATTGAAATAATACTATTGGATGATACAATAAAACAAATGGTAGTTGAAAATAAATCCGAACAGGAAATAGAACAATATGCTAAAGAAAAAAAAGGGTTTCAAAATCTAAGAATGGACGGATATCTTAAATGTTTGGAAGGAATAACGGCGATAGAAGAAGTTATCAGAGTAACAACAGAATAACATGCCTGTATATAAATATTCAATAAAAAATCGGGATGGAAGGACAATAAAAGGAAAGCTTGAAGCTGAATCCGAACAGAAAATCATAGAATATTTTCAAAAAGAACAAAATATTATTTTATCGATAGAAAAAGTAAAACAAGCTAAAACTTACTCTGGCGGAAGTGTAAAAATAAATGAATTAGTTATTTTTTCAAGGCAGTTGACTACTTTGATAGAAAGCGGCATATCGGTTGTTGAATCTTTGAGCGCTTTGCAGGACCAAATAGAGAATGCTTATTTCAAAAAAGTTGTCGGCAATATTTTAAGAGATATAAAAGAGGGTGATTCTTTTTCTCACGCTTTATCTAAACAAAAAAAAGTTTTTCCGGAGATCTATATTAATATGACAGAGGCAGCTGAAGTCAGCGGAAATCTTCCGGATATTTTAAACCGTGTTTCAACATATCTTGAAAAATCTGAAAGCATGAAACGTAAAGTAAAAACAGCGATGTATTATCCGGTTACTATAGTTTTTATAGCCGGAGGTATTACAACTTTTTTAATGATTAAAGTAGTACCGTTATTCCAGGATATTTTTAAAGCACTTGGCGGGACACTGCCTTTGCCTACCAGAATATTAATAGCCGTTTCGGATTTTTTGCGGACAAATATTTTAATGGGGATAGTCGGATTAATCGTTATCGTGATAGCTTTTATACAGTTTAGAGCGACAAAAAAAGGACGGTATCTTTGTGATAAACTTATGCTTAAAATACCTATCATAGGAGATTTGCTTCTAAAAGCATCTATAGCCCGTTTCGCCAGGACATTTGCTACTTTGCTTAAAAGCGGTGTACAGGTTATAAAGTGTCTGGATATTGTTGGAAAAACATCGGGCAACAAGATAATAGAAGAAGCTATTGCTTTGTCTAAAGAACAAATTCAGCAAGGTCAACCTATTTCGCTGCCTTTAGAAAGAAGTAAAGTTTTCCCTTCCATGGTAATTAAAATGATAGGCGTTGGAGAAAGAAGCGGACAACTGGAAGGAATGCTTAATAAAATTGCTGAGTTTTATGAAGACCAAACGGATACTATGGTGTCGGGGCTTAGCAGTTTGCTGGAACCTTTGATCATAGCTTTCTTGGGGTTGGTTGTTGGGGGGATTGTAGTGTCTTTGTTTCTTCCAATATTAACTATAACACAATACATAGGATAATTGAATTACAAATTATTTTGGCTGTGATTAAGAGTATTAAACCGTTATGTGTTTTGGCTTACTGTAATAACTATCGGCTTGCCGATAGTTATTAGTATTAGAGAAAGGCTTAATATTTTGGTAAGATAGGCAAAGTCCAGATAACGGATAAATTTCAAACAATAGAGTTAAAGATTTCAATATTAACGGGAAAAATGAGATTTTTATGAAAAAACAAGGCCCAATATATAGGCGGATAATAGCGATATAACAATATATGGTTAAATAGGTGCTTTTTATGAGGTTGTAGCGGTTTGACACTCATAACGCCATATGTTATAGTTAAATTGAGCCCAAAGCTATGGGCAAAAAGTTCTTTATTATATTTTTTTTGAAAAGCCTTATATGCCTGTAAAAAGGAGGTGTAAGGGGCAAAAGAGGCGAAAAGTAAAAAAACAAGGGGGTTATATGTTAAGAAAAGGTTTTACTCTTATCGAAATCATGATCGTAGTTGCTATTATAGCATTACTTTCAGCAGTAGCGGTTCCTAATATTTTACGTGCCAGATTAAATGCTAATGAAACAGCGGCGATAGCAAATTTGAAAACACTTTTTGCGTCTGCCCAGAGTTTTTTAGCGGCAACAGGTGATGAGCCAACGATTTTTAACGATATGTCAACGGCAACACCGCCATATATAGACGGTTCATGGGCCGGTGCAGCGGCGGCTTCAGTGGTGTCAAAAGGCGGATATGATTTTCAATATAGCGATGGAACTGCAGCGAATGGCTCTTTCCATTTTTCTGCGACACCTACAACTTATGGTACAACAGGAAACAGGTCGTTTTATGTTGATGAATCAGGTGTAATGTTTACAACAGACGGAACCGCTGATGTAGCGGCTGATCCGGGACATGCTGCGACATCAGGCAGTGCTCCAAGTGCTTCTTGGACTGCATTATAATTTTTAAGTAATAATTTTAGGCGGGAGAATTTTCTCCCGCCTTTTTATTTTTTAAAGTCCCTCAATAGTTGTAACGTCCCCTTATAAAAGAACATATGTCTTTAAGCAGAGCTTGCCTTTAGAGAGTGTCGTATATTTGTCCATGCGCTTTCTATTGCATAAATATCTTTTTTTGCATATAATGATAGCCAAATATGTTAAATAAATTAATAAATTCTTTTAAGAAGACACAGGGGGCGTATTGGGTTATCGATATTAATTCTACGACCTTTAAAGCTGTTTTTTATAATGATAATAAAATAACAGAAATAATTAATGATGAAAAAAATTTAACGGCTAACTTTCAAAAATTAAAATCAAAAGATGTTTATGGTTCCAAGAAACATGTATCGTTAAGGGGAAGCGATACAATAATCCGATACTTTCTTTTTCCTAAAATGGAACGGAAAGCGACTCATGACGGGATTTTTTACGAATTGAATAAACATATCCCTTTTTTGCCCAATGATGTATATTTTGATTTTGATATCTTAGACAGTACAAACCAAAAAGAAAACGCTATTTTATTGGGAGTTGCCAAGAAAAAAACAGTTGATTTGGTTTTGGATAATGCGCAAAGTCTTGGTTTGGAAATAGAAGATATTTCTTTGTCGGCGGTAAATCTTATAAATTTGGTTCGCGAGAAAGAAGAAAAAGGGAATTGCTGTATATTTGATATTGCCGATGATGCTACTTCTATTATCATTTTACAAAACGGCATACCTGTTATAACAAGAGATGCAAATATAGGCGCAGACAGCTTATTAAAGGAAGTTATTAAAAAAAGAAACGCGGAAGAGACTTTAGAAGTGCTTGAAGATCAAGTGACTAAAGATTTTTGGAAAACACTCACGAAATCACCGGAAATTTTCACAAAAGAAACCAAAAGCACTTTTGATTATTTTGAGCTTAATAAGGGGGAAAAAATAGATAAAATATATTTGGCAGGCAAAATTATGGATTATCCCGACGCTGTTGATTTTTTTAGTTCTAATTTTTCGGCAAATACGGAGCTTTTGAATAATTTTCCATTTTTAAATATAGAAGATAATAAAAAAAACAAAATTTTCTTATGTGAATTTGCCTCGTTAGCGGGTATGTTAATATGAGTGTAAAAATAAGAATAAATCTTAATCCAAATAAAAAAGAGAAAACAGAAGCTGTTATTGATAAGATTACGGAATATACACCGTATTTAGGGGTAGCAGCCGCTGTTTTTCTTGTATTTGTTTTATTGCTTCAGGTTTGGGTCTTTTTTGCGGCGGCTGGCGGTGTCGGTATTAATATGGAGTGGAATAAGTGGGAAGATAGATATATCGAGCTTGAGAAGATGAAAAGCGATATGATATCTTTAGAGAAGGAAAAAGGGGAACTACTATCTAAAAAAACAGAGGCTGGAAATGCTTCTGAGCTTTTAGCGGGGATATTCAGAGCGTTGCCGGAAAGCGCATGGCTTATCAGTCTTAATGTTGATGAGAATGAAGTTTTATTAAGAGGGAATATAGTGGCTGTGGACAAGAATGCGCTTGGCCTTATAAGTGAAGTTTTTATACAGAAATTAAAAGAAGAGATTATGTTTGAAAAAAAATATAGTAATATAAAAATCAAGAAAACAAAAAATATTAAAAATAAAGGTGTCGATGTTATTGAGTTTGAAATATTATGTACAATATAAAAAAATATATAACTAAAGAACGTTTAATTTTTATTGGGTTGTTGTTCGTTCTAATATTGGAAATATTTGTTCTTGTCCCTTATGGTGTAGGCAGAGTTTTCGCATTAACTAAAAAAAACAATGAAAGCCGTAAAAAAATTAGCGCGGTCAAAGCTGAATGGCCGAGAAAAGACAGCTATATGGAGAAGAAAAATAAGTTATCTGAAAGTATAGAAAAAGAAAAAACAAGTTTATCCGTATGTGGCTCATTGGAAGATCTTATTTCTTATGTATCTGCGTGCGCAAATAAAAGCAAGGTAAGAATAGAAACCATCGCGCCTATAGGAGACGAGGGGCTTGCGATAGAGTTTAGCGGAGGATATCATCATTTTGGCAATTTTTTTGATATGCTGCAAAATGAAAAGTATTTAGTGAAAGTAAAGAAAATAATGATCATAGCCGAAGATAATGTTAATGTTTTGTCTGCGGAGGTATACCCGGTAAGATGACAAAAAGAATATTTATAATAATTGTTTTTTTAAGTTTTATGTTTTTTTGCATGAACGGATTCGCGGAATATGAGTTTTCGGAGCGGTTTAGAGATCCTTTCGATTCTTTAGTCAGTGATACTGGACAGATCTTAGCATATAAGATGAAAACACGTATGCCTAAAATAATTTTAAATGGTGTTTTATTTCTCCCCGAAGGTAACAGCGCGATTATAAATAATGAAGTTGTTCGGGAAGGGGAAATCATAGGTACAGTAAAACTTATTAAAATTACCGAAAATAGTATTGTTATTGAAGATGAAGGACTGCAAAAAGAAATAAAAATAATAGAAGAATAAGAAAATATTATTTGTAATAAAATAAGGGGCTAAAATGAAAAAACTATTTTTTTTAATGATACTGATGTTGTGCGGTATAGTTTATGCGCAGGACGGTATTATTTCTTCAATAAAATTCAAAGATGCAGATATAGCGTTAGTTTTAAAAGCGGTAGCTTCTAATGCCTATAAAGATGGTAAGAAGATCAATATTGTTAAAAGCCCGTCTGTTCAGGCGGTAGTCGACGTTGACCTTGAAGGTGTCGACTGGCAGACTGCGCTTAAAGTTATATTAAAAGCGCATGATTTTGGGTATGAATGGGTAGGAGACAGTATTATTCTTGTCGCGCCTTTTGAAGAATTAGCACAGCAGCGTCAAAAAGAAGCACTGGCTTTGGAAGAAGAAGCGCTTAGGATGAAAACGTTTATTTTAAGTTATGCTAAAGTTTCTGATTTATCAGAAACAATAAAGGGATTGTTGTCTGACCGCGGCAAGATGACAACCGATACTAGGTCTAATGCCGTTGTTATTACGGATACTCAGGCAAGTTTAGAAAATATTGAAAGAAATATAGTAATTTTAGATAAAATGACTCAGCAGGTTATGATAGAAGTAAAAATTGTTGAAACAAATCTTAATAAAGAAGAAAACCTAGGGATTAAATGGGATTTAAATATTTCTGCTAGCGGGTCGAAACGGCCTACGACTTTTCCATGGACAACAGACAGTGCGGGCAGTAAATATTTTCCTTTGGTTGAATATCCTTCATCTATATTGACAGAAGAAGAGACAACGGTGGACACGTCTTCAGGATATAGTTCCACAAGTACTACTCAGACAGTTTTAAACAGCCTTGCTGCTGGTTTTCCGCAAGTTAGCGATGGAGACTTTGCCTATGGCACTATAGATGCTACGGGGCTTGGTGTTGCGTTAGAGGCATTAAAAGCCAGGTCAGGAACTGAGATAGTCTCTAATCCGAAAATAATGACTATGGATAATTCACCCGCGACTATAAAGGTTGCTACGGAATGGCCTATACCTAAATATTCTTTTAATCAGGAGACGGGCTCATGGACTATTACCGGATTTGAATTTAAGCCTATAGGTGTGAATCTAAGCGTTATACCCCAAATAAACAATAAAGGTTTTATAACTATGGAAATAGTCCCTGAAATAAGTGAAGTTACCGGCGAAATAGCCTTTGATTCAGGTGGCGCGACGTTACCTTTGATTGATACACAAACGTCTTCAACGAAAGTTATGGTTAAAGATGGTGAGACTTTAGTTATAGGCGGACTAATAAAAGATAAAACCGGCGATAGTTCACAAAAAGTGCCGATTTTGGGAGATATTCCATTAATAGGCAGACTTTTTACTTATAAAAGTAAAACGGAAGAAAAAAAGGATTTGCTTATTTTCCTTACACCCAGAATTATTTCGGCAGAAGGTAATAAATAATTTATGTATAATAATTTTTATGGGTTGGATTTTTCACCTTTTAATATTACAGCTAATCCTGAAAATTTTTTTGAAAGCGAATCACATAAAAAAGCATTAGCTAATCTTATTTACGGGATAGACAGTAAAAAAGGTATTATTTTACTTACAGGCGAAGTTGGAACAGGTAAAACGACTTTGTGTAAGTATTTGTTGGAGAATATTTCCCAAAATACAAAAACATCGGTTATTCTTAATCCGTGTTATAAGGAAACAGAGTTATTTCGGGCTATTTTACAGGATTTTGGAGTCCAGGGTGAATGGAAGTCAAAATTACAGATAGTAAATGCTTTGAATGGTTTTCTTTTACAAAATAATTTATCCGGAGGTAACGCCGTGTTAATTATTGATGAAGCTCAGAATATGAGTGTGCGTCAATTGGAACAAATACGGCTTTTATCTAATCTGGAAACAAAAGATAAAAAACTTTTACAGATTGTTTTATCGGGGCAGCCTGAATTATTAGAAAAAATCAATATGTCAAAGTTAAGACAAATTAAACAAAGAATTTTTGTTAAATATAATTTAACACCTTTGACGAAGCAAGAAGTGAAAGAATACGTGTTTTTTAAAATAAAGAGTTGTAAAAATAAAGAAGTCTTTGTTGATGAGGCTAGTTTTGATTTGATTTATAATTTTTCTAATGGTATACCGCGTTTGATTAATATGTTATGTGACAGAGCTTTACTTGCGGGATTTGTTAGTGAAAACACCAAACTTAATAAACAAATATTCTCAGAATGTATAAAGGAACTTATGTAAAAAAGGCGGGCAATATGAGTGTTATATATGAAGCTTTAAAAAAAGCGGAAGAAGCAAAAAAAGAAAGAACAATTAACGAAAAAACAAAAGTAAACAGGCCCAAGAAGAACAAAAATACTTTTTATGTTATTTTGATAATATTAAGTCTTTTTTCTGCCGTGCAAATACTTTTTCTGCATAAAGAAGAGAAAAGCTTTACAGGTTTTTCGTATCATCCGCTTACAAATGATGATAAAAATGCTTACAGCTTGAATAAACGAAATGGTTTTGTTCTGCAGGGTATAGTTAAGGATAATGACAGTTTTGCCGCATATATAAATAATGACCGCGTAGTGCAAGGCGGAAAAGTTGATAGCGCTAGTGTAGTTAAGATTGATGCCGTTTCTGTTGAGCTTGACGACTTAGGGGAAATCATAAATCTCACATTAAAGTAATACACGAAAATAAGATGAAAATCCTTTTCATATACCCGCAACTGGTATATTTTTATTTTCGTTTTCTTGATTTTTATTATGAAAAAAATAGATATTAAAGATTATTCTTTGGAGAACCTTCGTCGGTTGTTTTTTGAACGGGACATTAAAAAATTTCATGCAGATCATGTTTTTAAATGGTGTTATCGGGAAAGGCTTGAAGTTTTTGATAATATGTCGGACATTTCGAAAAATAATAGAGAGTTTTTGTCAAAAATTTTTTATTTTTCCGAAATTTTTCCGGAAAAAAGACATAAAGCCAAAGATGGAACGATAAAATATCTTTTTAGGTTAAATGATAAAGAAACAATTGAAACGGCTTTTATCCCTGAAAAAAACAGGAATACTATTTGTGTTTCAACCCAAGTAGGATGCAAGTTTCGATGCAAGATGTGTGCCAGCGGAGACAAAGGGTTTGTCAGGAACTTAGCCGTGAGTGAGATATTAAACCAGTTACTTTCGGTAATAGACGATAATTCTCTTGAAAAAATTGATAATATTGTATTTATGGGGATAGGCGAACCGTTTGATAATTATGGAAATTTATGCGAAAGTTTAGAAATTATAACAGATAAAAAAGGGCTTGCAGTCCCGGCACATAAAATTTGTGTTTCTACTTGCGGGCTGGTGCCTGAAATATTAGCGTTTTCACATGATTTTCCCAAAATAAAATTATCTGTTTCATTGCATGCTTGTGATGATATGCTAAGAGATTATATTATGCCGGTAAATAAAAAATATACTTTAAAAGAATTGACGGGCGCTTTAAGAAAGATCAGTCTAAATTCACGGCATAAAGTTACTCTAGAATATGTTTTGATCAGAAACAAAAATATGAGAGATATTGATATTAATAACCTTGCAAAAATTGCTAAAAAAATTACTGCTAAAGTGAATTTTATAACTCTCAACGGAGAAAAAGATGGGTTAATAGGGCCGGATAGCAAGGAACTTGAGGAGTTTTTAAGGAAAGTGAAAAAAACAGATATACAATTTACTGTTCGAAAAACCCGAGGTAAAGAGATTTCTGCTTCTTGCGGGCAATTAAGAACCGGTGAAACGGCAGATGAAAGATAGAAACAAATTTATTTTGTTATGTTTTTTTGCAGGAATATTTTTTTATTTTGGGCGAACGCTTCATTTTAGCATTGAAAATATTCATTTTTTTTTAAACAAGATACCATCAGTTTATTTATATTTATTTTTTGTCGGTTTTTATGTAGTAGGTACTTTTATCGTATGGCATCTTAAAGATATTTTAAAAATAGTTGGTGCTTTGTTGTTCGGAGCTTTGGGGAGCAGCCTTCTTATCTATCTCGCGGAAATAATAAATGCTTATATTTTTTTCAAAATAGCCGAGTGGGGTGGGAAAGATTATATTTCTAAAAATGTGCAGGGGAGGTTTAAGAAGATCTATTATGAATTAAAGGCTTTTAATATTATTTGGCTGTTTATTTTACGTTCGGTCCCGTTGATTCCTTACAGGGTGTTGGATATGTCGTTTGGTTTTAGCGGTTATTCTTTTTCTAGATATATGCTAGTGGTTGTTTTTGCGTCATTCCCCAGAATTTTTTGGATCCAATTTATTTTATCTTCGCTTCGCGGTTTTTCTCCTGACACATTTTCGGTTTGTTTTTCCGGTAACATTTTTTCCTGTATGCCGAAGATAGTTATTGGCTTGCAGAGTTATTTTATGGAGCATGCTTTAATTACTATTTTGAGTTTTCTTTATTTTATGGTAGCATTTGTAGTATTTTTGTTGGCGGGTAGGAAGATGAAACATAGTGAAGAAGTTCAAAAAGGCAGTGTAGACCATGCAGGATGAGATATATAAATTACCGAAAGAATTTTTACACAGAATCAAAGCATTATATCCTCATAATTATAATGAAATAGTACATACGTTTCTTAAGAAAAAATTATTAGCTTTTCGCGTTAATTATTCTAAGGCGAGTTTAGTGGAAATAAGAAAAAAAGCGGCGAATGCTCATTTAAAAATCAAAGAGCTAAAATTTCCGAAAGGCACATTCCTTTTGAACTCGGATCTGAGGCAATTGCAAAAAACAAAAATGTATGATGATGGCGAAATATTTGTCCAAAATATTTCAAGTATGTTAGTTCCAATAGTTTTGTCGCCTGTGCCGGGGGATAAAATACTGGATCTTTGTGCCGCGCCGGGCGCTAAAACAACACAAATATTGTCTATAGCGGAAAACATTGATTTAACCGCAATAGAAAAATCACGAACACGTTATTATAAATTATTAGCTAATTTAAAAAATCAGGGATTTGAGAATAAAGCCACGGTTCTGATTATGGACGGTATATGGGTGCGCAAGAAATTTCCGGAAGAATTTGATAAGATATTGCTTGATGCACCTTGTTCGGCAGAAGGACTTTTTTATATTTTAAATCCGAAAAGTTATGGCTATTGGAAATTAAACAAGATAAAGGAAGCTGTAAGTAAGCAAAAACAGCTTCTAAATGCGGCTTTTTATGCGCTTAAAGAAGGCGGCGAGCTTGTTTATTCAACTTGCACTTTTGCGCCGGAAGAAAATGAAGCAATGGTGGATTGGTTTCTTAAAAAATATAAAGATAAAATAGAGCTTTTACCTGTAGAGTTAGAGTTGGACAATGCTTGCTCCGGTATAAAACATTGGAAAGGTAATAGATTCAGGTTTAACGTACAATATGTGAAAAGAATTATACCGGATAAATATTTTGAAGCTTTTTTTATCGCTAAATTTAAGAAAATAGCTGCATGAAGTCGGGATTTTACAGCAATATAATTAGTAAGACATTTTAATTGAAAATACGGGTGAGATAAGCAAGTTCTCTATATAGAACTTTGGTGTATACTAAGCTATAAAAGAAGATAGCTGATAACGAGCGCAGAAGTCGAGAGAATAAATAAAAATTTTTAAGCAAAAAGCAAATGAACCAGCCAATATTAAAATATCTTGACATTGCTATTGGCGATTATACAATAAAATAAGGTTGAAAATATTGGCTTTTTAAGAAAGAACGGTCAGCTTTTTTATAGGTGTGTTTTCAGCTTAGGTGTTCGTGGTGGTTTAGGTATTTTTTTAAAAAGGAGGTTTTGATGAACAAGGTGGAACTCGTAGAGAAAGTGGCAGAGCTAACAGAAACAAAAAAACAGGCACAAGAGATCGTAGAAACTATTCTTGCTTCAATTAAGGGCGCGCTTAAAAAGAAAGAAGATGTTGCGATCGCAGGGTTTGGTGCTTTCAAAGTAAAAAAAGTTAAAGCTAAAACAGCGCGCAATCCTAAAACAGGCGAAGCAATTAAAGTGCCTGCTAAAAATAAAGTTACATGGAAACCTTCAAAAGAGGTAAAAGAGCTTGTAAACTAATAGTTTTATAAATAAATAAAACGGCGTATCATTTCGGTGCGCCGTTTTATTTATCTCTGAGCGATAAAACTACGGTCTTTAATCTACAAAGATTCCTTATAATAAGGATTATTTAATGTATTTTAAATTTGTTGATAATAATGGGACTTTTCAAGTATCTGTTCCTGATTTTTGGAAAACATATTTTCCTTTAACAGACAAGTCAGGTAGTTTGTTAAGCGCTATTACTCCCGGATTAGCCGGCGATATTAAAGCTGATAATGAACGTTATCTTATGCCGCCTGCCGCTATGGAAGATTTGCGTACTAACTATCTGTGTAAACGGGATTTTTTTATAAAGACAGATAAATCGATTATAAGATTATCCGAGAAAGCAGATGATATATTAACTGCAGGATTTTTATATCATGTAATTGAAAAAAAGACAAAAGGGCTATGTTTTAAAATAACTTCTTTTATACCTCATGATATGCCCGTTGAGATTATGTTGGTTGAGATAAAAAATATAAGCAAAAAAAAGATCAGACTCGAACCAACATCTTTTTTGCCCATATATGCCAGAAGCGAAAAATGTCTACATGATCATAGGCATGTCAGCTCTTTGCTTAATAAAGTTGATATAACAAAAAATTCTATACGGGTTAGTCCGACCATGATTTTCAATGAGCATGGTCACAAACAAAATAAAAATGTTTATTTTGTTTGTGGGTATGAAGGGCCGGGCGTGAATCCGTTGGGTCAATTCCCGTCACTTGATATGTTTTACGGTAATGGCGGGGCAGTATACCCCGACGCTATTTATAAAATGATAGAACCTGTTACAAAAAGCAAGACAGATTTCGACGGTAAAGAAATGTGTGCGGCTTTTAGATTTAACGAAAAAGAACTTAAGCCGGGGATGAGCGCTGAATATTGTATTTTTTCGGGAATAACGAAAAACCCCGAAGATATACGAAGATATTACCTAAAGATTAATTCTCCAAAAAAGATATTGAAAAAATTAGAGAATACAAAGGCTTATTGGCAACGATATATTCAAACTCTGTCTTTTGATTTTTCGGACAATAATTTTAATAATTGGATTAAATGGGTATCGTTACAACCAACGTTGAGAAAGCTTTTCGGTTGTTCATTCCTTCCTCATTTTGATTATGGCAAAGGAGGACGTGGTTGGCGGGATCTTTGGCAGGATGCCTTAGCTTTGACCTTGATAGATCCCCAACGAGCTAAAGCTATAATAGTAGATAGCTGTAAAGGAATCAGAACGGATGGATCAAATGCTACCATTATTAACAGTGATGGGACTTTTATGTCTGACAGGAATAAGATTTCACGGGTATGGATGGACCACGGGGTTTGGCCTTACTTAACAATAAAATTTTATGTTAACAGAACTAATGATATTGATGTTTGGTTGAAAGAATTGTCTTATTTCCGGGACAGTCAGCTTAATAGAGCGAAAAAGAGAGATAAGATTTTTTGTCAAAATGATTTTTTATTGCGTGGCAATAATAACCGTGTATATCAGGGCACGGTGTTGGAACATGTTTTAATTCAGCAGTTAGTCCAGTTTTTTAATGTAGGAGAACATAACATTATTAAGTTGGAAAATGCTGATTGGAATGATGGTCTTGATATGGCATCAGATAAGGGCGAAAGTGTCGCATTTTCTTTTATGTATGCTCATAATCTGCGGGATATGATAGTTGTTCTTGAGCAATTAAAACAGCAACATACGGAAATAAAGGTTTTTAAGGAATTCAAGATATTGATAGATACTCTTGACCATTCAGTAAACTATAATAAGTATAGCGCTAAAATAAAGTT
>JAQVMQ010000011.1 GCA_028703535.1 Candidatus Omnitrophota bacterium
ATTGTTTTCGCCTATCACAAGATAGGTTTCTTCACCCCTATATTTTAAATCTTGCGGGACATTACCCACAACGGCATACGGAAAAATATGCGTACCTTTTCCAATCGTAGTATACCCCAAAACATGGGCAAACCCGTCTATTACAATATTATTTTGTAAAACAACGTTATCACCTATGACAGCATACGGCCCTATTGTTATATTATCACCTAATTGAGCACTGGAACTTATTAATGCTTTTGGATCTATGTTGTTTGCCATTATATATTATATGTATTAAATAATAAAATCAGATAACACTATCACATTTCACTATATTATAACAGAAAAGATTGTCCCTTCAAGATTATTAGACGTAAAAGCTTCAATTCTCCACTATCGCAAACATAAGTTCACCTTCCGTTGCGACTTTCCCATCAACATAAGCCTTAGCATGTACTGAACCTGTCCTACTGCGAATCTTGCCGATAGTGATTTCCATGACGAGCTGATCACCCGGCACAACCGTCTTACGGAACTTAACATCATTTGCTGCCATAAAAAATGCCAATTTCCCGCGATGTTCAGCTGAGCCTAAAATCAATACACCGCCTAACTGAGCCATCGCCTCAACTATCAATACACCCGGCATAACCGGACGGCCAGGGAAATGCCCCTGAAAAAAATGTTCGTTCATTGAGACATTCTTTATCCCTACGATTTTATTCCCCGGTTCTATATTTGTTACTCTGTCAACAAGTAAGAACGGATATCTATGCGGCAATATGTTCATTATCTGTCGTACGTCAAGTACTTCAGAATTATTAATAACTGCATCAGCGGCCAAAGATGCGCCTTGCATTCGTTTAGCTGATTCTTTTAACCTAAAAATTTTCTCAACAAGTTCGATATTTAGTGAATGCCCGCTTTTAACGGCAATTATATGTCCTTTAATATTCCCCGCGAGATACAAATCACCCAACATATCCAAAACTTTATGGCGGACAGGCTCATCGATAAAACGAAGTTTGTTATTTACCACCCCCCCTTTACCGATAACTAACGTGGTATCATAACTTGATCCTTTCCCCATACCTTTCTCTATCAATAGTTTGGCTTCTTCTTCCAGACAAAATGTACGTGCTTCATACAACCTTGTCTTTTCGGCTTCTTCCAAATCAATTTCAATAAACTGCGTACCGATAAACTCATGATCATAGCTCATTACATAAGTTATCTTAAACCCATCATATGGTAAAAGGGTAATACTCGCATTGCCTTTATCTACCCAGATAGGTTCCTTGACAACAGTCACATCCCGCGCCGCGTCCTGTTCACAAAGTCCCGCCGCAGATATTCTTTCAAACAGGTCCTTTGCGCTGCCGTCAAAACCCGGCACTTCTTCATCCCATATATTAATTTGTAAATTATCTATACCCATTATATGCGCTACGGCTAAAAAATGTTCGATAGTAAAAACATGTACTGTATCCGTACCAATAGATGTACGTCTCGGATATTTTATAGGATTTAGAATTGATAATGCATCAGCTTTAATCAAAGGGGAATCATCCAAATCCTTGCGTACAAATATTATCCCCGTATTGGCCGGTGCAGGCAATACTTCCATTTTAGTTTTTTTCCCGGTATGTAAACCTACACCTTCAAAAATAACTTTATCTTTAATTGTTTTTTGTTTCTGCATACAACTCCTTGAAATTTAAAACTTAGCTTCTAACTCTTCGATGCGTTTCTGTAAATCCTGTATTTGTTTATATAACTGCGGAAGTTTCTGTAAACATGCGTTTACTTTCATAGCTTCTTTATGCGGCTTTGCTGGATAGCCTGAAACCATAGTATTGTCCGGCACAGACTTTGTCACTCCGGCCTGCGCGGCAACAATAGCGTTGGCGCCTATGGTTATATGTCCAACAACACCCGACTGCCCGGCAAGTATAGCTCTATCTTTGACTATCGTGCTGCCGGATACTCCAGCCTGAGATACAATTACACAGTTTTCGCCTATACGAACGTTATGCGCAATCTGCACAAGATTATCTATCTTTGTACCTTTACCAATAATAGTTTTATCAAAACGCGCGCGATCGACCGCCACATTAGAACCTATTTCGACATCATCTTCTATTACCACTACACCCACCTGCGGGATCTTTTCACGACGGCCGTTAATCTCAACATAGCCAAACCCGTCACTGCCTATAACTGTGCCTGAATGTATAATGACGTTACTGCCGATCTGAGAACGCTCACGCACAGTAACATTAGGATAAATCACACAATTATTACCGATAACCGTTTGACGCCCGATATACGCACCGGAATAAATAATAGAGTTTTCTCCTATAATAACATCATCTTCAATAACGGCAAAAGCACCAACCGCAACATTATCCGATAATTTAGCTTTTGGAGATATGACAGAATGGGTATGTATTCCTTCAGGATGTTTAATCAGATCACCCATTATCTCTTTAACCACACACATGAAAGCCAAAGACGGATCTTTAACTTTAATATATGTTTTACCGGGCACATCAACATCCAAAGGTACTATAATAACAGAAGCATTAGTATTAGCTAACAAATTAGCATATTTGCTATTGGCTAAAAAAGTAATGTCACCCTCTTTAGCCTCTTTTATGCCGGCGACATTATAAACTTTAAAACAGGGGTCGCCGGTAAGCGCCCCCTGTATTAATTCAGTAATTTGGACTGCAGTTAAATACACTTTTATTTCTTCTTTTTCTTATCACCTTTTTGAGCATCAGTTTTTGCTTCCATCTCGTCCAAAATAGTTTTAGAGATATCAAGATCACTCAACCCATACAAAACAGTGGCCTTATTTATAATAAGATCATACCCTTGCGTTTTTGCATAATCCGAAACTACTTTATTTATATCCTCTATTATCTCCTTCATCTTATCATCGCGTTTTTGTTTAATACTCAAATACGCTTCTTTTTCATTTTGTGTATATTCAGCGATAGCTGCTTTTATTTTGTCTTCCTGTTTCTCTTTTTCTGAATCTTTCATAACACTGAGTTGACTCTGCATTTTTTCAAGGTCATCACGCTGTTTCTCGAGGCTTTCGGCCGCAGTACTGCGTTCTTTCTCAAGTATAGCATCGTAGCTTTTTGTCTTGCTGTAATCCTGAAAAATCTCATAAACATCAACATATCCGATTTTTAATTCTTTGGCAGAACATATCCCGCATAAAGATACTGTTAACACCGAAACAAACAAAGCTGTGATTAATTTTTTCATAAGATCCTCCTATTTTCTAAAATTAAAACCCATGACTTATATTAAAATGTAAGCGTCCTTCTTTGCTGTCTTCACCCGGTTCAAGATCCAACGGCCAACCATAATCTATACTGACAGGGCCGATAGGTGTTTTGACCCGCAAACCACAGCCGATGCTTGATTTAATACCCGCGGCAACAACATCAGTAGTTTCGCCGCCCCAAACCTTACCTATATCAAAAAAAGATGCTACTTTTAAAAAATCAGCTAAAGGATAAGTATATTCAATATTACCTATAAAAACCCTTTCACCACCGATTGGATCTTCAGTTTGTTCATCCATTGGCCCCACGCTGCGTTCGCTATAACCGCGAATAGTTGCCGCGCCGCCGGCATAAAACCTTTTATACAGCGGTATAGTTTCGGTATCACCGAATGTCTTGGCAAAACCGCCGCGAGCTCTTAATTCTAAAACAGACTCGTTAAACATAGGAAAATATAAACTTAAACGTGAAAAAACTTTAAAGAAATCTCTGTCGCCGCCTAAAGCTTTACCAAAGAAATCAAAACTATTACTAAAATAAAGCCCCTTACGCGGTGAAAATACATTATCACGCGTGTCGTAACTCAAAGAAAACTCTGTACTGCTTAACGCGGTTTCACCTTCCTCATCAAGAAGCGCCGCAGATGCAGGCCGGTCAACATCTGATATATCAACCGTTTCATAACGATACGCAACTGTTCCTCTGACCTGATCATTAAATTCTCTGCCTAAACGTAAATCGCCGCCCATAACGTCTTCATCATAACCATAGCCGACATCATCATCTTTGGAATGTCCTTTACGGTAAAAATCAAAACCAAACGATATTGGCCGGTCATAAATCCAAGGGTTAGTAAAACTTAATTGATATTTTTTAGAAACCGAACCAGTACTGAAATATAATGAAAGGTCCTGTCCTCCGCCAGTAAAGTTTTTCCAGTTCTTATAATCAAAATTACGCTGACGCAATTCGATAAAACCTATCAAAGAATCAATTGAGCTGTATCCCCCGCCAAACCCGAACTGTCCGGTTTTTTCTTCTTTGACATCAAACACCAAGTCAATAAGATTCGACTCAGACCCGGGTTCAGTCTTGACCATTACCTCTTTAAAAAAACCTAAATTATCCAAACGCTGTTTACTTTTACGCACCTGCGCGCCATCGTATTTCTCACCCGGATAAATACGTAACTCACGTCTGATGATCTTATCGCGTGTACGCGTATTGCCCTGGATCTTTATTTCCTCGACATACGCAACTTTATTTTCCGTGATATCAAATATAAGATCGATCTTCTCTGTTTCTTTATTGTATACATTAAATGAATTAACCGACGCAAAAACATAGCCTTTATCCATATAACTTCCGCGTATTATTGAACTATTTTCATATACTTTCATCTCACTAAAGACATCATCCCCGGATAGAGTCATTGCCTCCGTCAATTCCTGCAAACCTATAACTTCATTCCCACGTATCTCTATATTACCTATATAATAACGTTTACCTTCCGTAACATTAACTATAACTTCAACACCTTTCCTTATATCACTGACATCCATACTAACCATGGCATCACTATACCCTATGCTGCGATAATAATCACGTACACGCTTAACATCATCCTCCAATGTGTCCTCATTAAACACTCCGCGGTTCAACATCCAGGCTTTTTTGGTTTTCAATAATTTTAGGATATTTTTAGTTCTTACCTCTTTATTGCCGCGCACAGTTACTTTGCGCACCTTAAGAACAGTATTTTCTTTTATCAGTATACGCACATCAACTTTATTATCTTTCAACGGCTCTATTTTGTAAGTGATCTGGACCTGCGTAAAGCCTTTGGAAACATATAGATCTTTGATTTTCTTTATAGTCTCTTTGACATTGTACTCATCAATAAAAGAACCTTCTTTAATATCTATTTTTTTCTGTATTTTTTTTACGTGTATAGCTCTTGCCCCGTCAATTATCAGCTTATCAAGCACAGGCTTTTCTTTAACCACAAAAGTAATAACAACACCATTATCTATTTCTTCTTTCTCGACATTAACATACTCGAAAAAACCTGTCGACATAAGCTTCTTTTGGTCACTATTGATAAAATTTTCATTGTATATTTGACCGGCACGCGAGCTAATATTTGAAAAAATCTTCGCGTTACTTATAATAGCATTGCCTTTGATCTCTACTTTTTCGACAACATTATCTTGCGCGAAAAGAGTAACCGAAAATAAAATTGAAATCAGAAAAATTTTAAGCACTTTCATTATTGACATTATAGCCTTTCACTTTTAAAAATCAAGTTTGTTCTTGCTCCCTGGCAAGATTAACAAAACGGACAAACTGACGAATAAACCCAAGCATTACGGTACCCACCGGACCATTACGCTGTTTAGCAATAATAACATCTGCCACACCTTTATTTTCAGGTGTAGGATTATAATATTCTTCACGAAAAAGTAAAACAACAACATCCGCGTCCTGTTCTATTGCCCCTGATTCACGTAAATCAGATAATTGCGGTTTATGCCCCGGGCGGCTTTCAACCGCACGTGACAACTGACTCAACGCCAAGACAGGTATCCCCAATTCTTTAGCCAACGCCTTAAGCGACTGGGATATCTCAGATATTTCCTGCTGTCTGCTTTCACTATGCCTTGTGCCTCTAATAAGCTGTAAATAGTCTACCACAATAAGTTTTATATCATGATGCGCTTTCATACGCCTGGCTTTAGCGCGTATATCAAAAATATTCATTGCCGGTGTATCATCAATATATATCGGTGCTTCAGATAGTCTGCTGGCAGCACTTGTCAATGTAGGCCATTCCGAAGGAGCCAAAAAGCCCGTACGTAATTTATGCGCATCAACTCTGGCCTGCGAGCATAAAAAACGCTGCATAATCTGCTCTTTTGACATTTCAAGGCTTAAAAACAATACAGGCATTTTTTCCTCTACAGCAACATGTTCGGCTATCGATGCTGCAAGAGCACTTTTACCCATAGACGGACGCGCCGCAAGAATTATAAGATCCCCACTCTGTAATCCTGAAGTTTTAGTATCAAAATCTATAAAACCTGTCGGAACACCTGTAACATGCGATTTACGATGATAAAGGGTTTCTATTGATTCAATACCTTTTTTAATTATTTCTTTAATATGAACATAACTGTTTTCGACCTTACTATCAGCTATTTCGAAAATCAATTTTTCGGCTTTATCCAATATAACATCGATATCTTCACTGCCTTCATAAACTGAAGAGGCAATTTCAGTAACATTACTAAGCAAAGTCCTTAATACCCATTTATCTTTTACGATTTTGGCATAATGTACAACATTCGCCGATGTAGGAACAAAATCCGTTAATGTGGTTAGATAGCTTGTGCCTCCGGAACGTTTCAACAAATTACGTTTTTCAAGATCTTCCGATATCGTAAGAATATCAACTTTTTTCCTGGCATCAAACAACGCGACTATAGATCCGAAAATATCCTGATGTTCGGACCTATAAAATGCTTCCTGCTTAATATGTTCAAGTACCTCAGGGATGACATCATCGTTCAGTATCATCGCGCCTAATGTAGCCATCTCGGCATCAATATTATGCGGCGGAATTTTCGCTTTATCAGCCATAAACTCCTGATTTTTAGTGTGAATTATTATTTCTTAACAACCCAAATACGCAAAGATGCGTCAATTCCACAACCGAGCGAAACGTTAACTTTATAAACACCAAGTTTTTTTATAGGCGCATCCAAATCAATCTTTAATTTAGACAGATCAACCCCATTATCAGCCGCAGTCTGAATAATCTGATGTTCTGAAACCGAACCGTAAAGCGTTTCATCATCTTTGGCTTCAACTTCAATATTCAAAGATAACGCTTCAATTTTTGCTTTAACAGCTGTTAAAGTATCTTTCTGCCGTTCTAATTGTTTCGCATTACGCTTTTGGACTTCTTGTATCTGACGCTCGGCATTCTTACCCGCGACAACAGCCAAGCCGTTAGGTAAAAGATAATTTCTACCGTATCCATTCTTAACTTCAACAACTTCCGACTCTTTACCGACCCTTTTTATATCTTTAAGCAGTATAACCTTCACCGCCAGCCTCCTTTAAATTAACTTGCCTTAAACGGCAACAATCCTAATATCCTAGCACGTTTAATCTCACGCGATATTTTACGCTGATGTTTTGCACATATATTAGTAACACGTCGTGAATGTATCTTCCCTTTCGAAGAAATATATTTACCTAATAATTCGAGATTTTTATAGTCAATATCTTCTTCTTTCTTACAGAACCCGCAGGTTCTTTTTACTTTTAAAACTTTCATCTTAGATTTAATCATATTTTAAGCCTCCAATCAGATTATTCCTGCACTTCACTCTCTAAACTTATTATCTCTTCCGGAGCATCTTCCATATTATCATATTCTTTGGAAGTCTCCTCACGAACAGCTCGAGGCATAAACTGCACTCTTGCGGCACGGACTTCTATAACACTTCTATTCTTGCCCTCACTGTCCTGCCACGAACGTGACTGCAGCCGGCCCTCAACAAATATCTGCCGTCCCTTTTGCAAATATTGGTTACATGTTTCAGCCATCTGCGCCCACGTAACAACATTAACAAAACATGTATCTCTCTGAACCTGTCCGTTTTTGTCTTTAAACGGCGTGTTAACAGCTATCCGTAACGTCGCTACAGCCGTTCCCTGCGGTGTATATCTCAACTCGGGATCACGTGTTAAATTACCGACCAAAAAAATCTTGTTAAAACTGACCATACATGTCCTCCTTAGGCCTCTTTACTTATTTGTCACGACGAATTACCACGTTACGTATAATTCTTTCTTCCAATCTAATCGTCTCTTTAAGCTCATCCTGCTTATCTGTCGGCAAAGTAAAAATAACCAACCAATAACAACCCGACATATATTCTTTTTTAGCAGCACCGCGTCCGCGCATAGCAAAACAAAACTTACGTTCCTGTGCCCATATTTTAGCCGACTCAACTTTCCCATCTAACGATTCTATCTTTTTAGTAATTTTACTAAAAACTTCTTCACGTTCCTGATCCGTTATATCAGGCCGTATAATTACCATAGTCTCATACTTTCTTGCCACTCTTGTTATCCTCCTTTAAAATTTATTTTTTTAACACACTTCCAACCCATTATATTTAGATTTTAACTGTTCTTTGTCTTCGCAAAGCCAATCATCACATAGCTCCGCAGAACAAGCAATTATATCCGGCAGCTTCTTCCGCTCACTACTGCTGAATTCATCCAAAACATAATCAGCCAGATCACCTGATTGTTCTCCAGAGTCCCCTATACCTATACGCAATCTATCAAAAACATCAGTCTTTAGCGCATTAATAATAGAGTTTATCCCGTTATGCCCTCCGGCCGATCCTTTGTCACGAAACCTAAAACGCCCTAAAGGTATCGCAACATCGTCATACACGACCATCAAAGAATTACCCGCAACTCGATAAAACGAAATAATTCCCCGTACGGCAACCCCGCTTAAATTCATATAAGTACGAGGTTTAACAACCAGAACTTTCTCATCTCTAATTTTCAGTTCAGCTAGCTGTGCTGAAAATCGCCAGCTTCTTTTAAATGAACAATTTTGCCTTTTAACAAACTCATCAACTGCCATAAACCCTATATTATGGCGTGTATTAACGTATTTCTTGCCGGGATTGCCCAATCCGACTATAATTTTCACTCAAACAAAGTCTCCTTGAAAAACGGCTTTTCGTTATCCCGCCTTCTCGTCTTTCTTATCCGCTTTTTCTTTTATAACTTTAGGTTCAGCTGCCGCAGCATTCTCATCCGCCTGCGGTGTTTCCGCTTCCTGCTTATGAAGCAATATAGTAACAACCGTATCTTCTTTATTAGTCAAAACCTTAACGTCATCCGGGACAGCTATATTAGATACATGTAAAGAATGACCCGCGTCAAGATCAGTAACATCCAACGTAACTTTATCCGGAATATTAGTAGGTAATACTTCTATCTCTATCTCACGTAATACCTGCTCGACATCACCGCCTGCCTTAATACCTTTCGCCTCGCCAATCAAGACAACTGGTACATGTACATGTATTTTCTCTGTCATTGATACACGCATAAAATCAATATGTATGATCTTGTCAGACACCGGATCATACTGCACATCCTTAATAATCGCAAAAACCTTATCGGCTTCTTTGCCCGTATCAATATTGATAATAGCACTTTCAGAAAAATTAACATCACGCAAAACACGAAGCGCGTCCTTATCCAATATGATCATGATATTTTCACCCTTGCCATAAACTACAGCAGGAACATCACCATTTTTGCGAATCTTTTTCGCCGCAGATTTACCTACAATTTCTTTTAGATTTACTTTGACACTTACTGTTTCCATAATAACCTCAACTTCCTTAAATTCTTATAGAATCGAATAACACACTAATAGATTTTTCAAATCTTATCCTTTTTATCGCTTCAGCCAAAAGCTTACCTACCGAAACAACCTTTATTTTCGGACTAACTTTTTCAGGAGATAACGGTATAGAATCAGTTATAATAAGCTGATCTATGTCAGACTGATTTATTTTCTTAACAGCATCAGAAGATAATATCCCATGCGTTATAGCAGCGAATATCTTTTTTGCGCCAAACTGTTTCAAAGCACGCGCAGCTTCAACTAATGATCCGCCAGTTGCAACGATATCATCCACCATAATAACATTTTTGCCGTCTACTTCACCTAAAATATGCATAACATCCGTTGAATCAGGCGAATTACGTCTTTTATCAACAATAGCAAGTCCCGCACCGAATTTTTTAGCATAGGACCTAGCCGTCTTGATACCGCCCACATCAGGCGAAACAATAACAAAATCGTCTATATTCAACTGTTTGTTTATATATTCAATAAAAATATCGATAGCATATAAATGATCAAGCGGTATATCAAAAAACCCCTGTATCTGTCCGGCATGCAAATCCAACGTCAAAACTCTGTCAGCACCCGAGCCCGTAAGTAAATTAGCCACTAGTTTAGCCGTTATAGGCACACGCGGCCTGTCTTTTCTATCCTGGCGAGCATATCCATAATAAGGAATAACTGCCGTAACTCGTTTTGCAGATGCACGACGTAACGCATCAAGCATTATAAGCAACTCAACAAGATTTTCGTTAACAGGAGGACAAGTCGGCTGTATAAGAAATACATCTTTGCCCCGCACATTCTCATCTATTTCAACACGAACCTCCCCATCGCTAAAACGCTTAATCATTGTTTTAGCTTCTTTTAATCCTAAATGTTTGCATATCTCAACTGTAAGTTTAGGATTAGCGTTTCCGCCCATAACAACTATATTGTTCATTACTACACCTTCCGTTTTTTACGTTTAGATATAATTTCCTTTGCCGGGACTCCTGCTACTACCTTGCCTTTATTAACAGGCTTCGTCACGACACTTCCCGCTCCGATAACTGCATTTTTCCCAACAACTGCAGGCGCAACTAAAGTACTATTGGAGCCGACAAAAGCATTTTCACTGATATTTGTCTTATGCTTCAAATATCCGTCATAATTAGCAACAACAACACCAGCGCCGATATTAACATTCTTGGATATTCGCGTATCACCAATATACCCAAAATGTTTTGCTTTTACATCACTGTCAATACTACATCGGTTAACTTCGAGGAAGTTGCCAAGCTGTACATTATTTTTAATACATGTCCCGGACCTTACCCTCAAGAAAGGTCCAAGGGAACAATTGTCGCCAATTATAACATTCTTTTCTATAAAGGTAAAGGGATAAATTACAGTACCTTTACCTATTTTCGCAGTATCTGAGATATACGTATTTGAAGAATCAACCACCGTAACACCCTTTGAAAAAAGCGCATCAAAAACCCTTAACCGTGCTACTTTTTGGGCCTTTTGGAGCTCACACCGGTCATTTATACCCATAACTTCTTCATAATCCTTTAATTTATAGGGTAAAATTCCTATTTTAGCCTTATTAAATATAGCAATTATGTCCGTCAAATAATACTCTTTCTTCTTATTATCATTATGTATTTTTTTTATATTATCCGAAAGATGCTTTCTATCAAAAAAATAAACCCCGCTGTTAATCTCATTTGTTCTGATATCTGACAATCTAAGTTCCCTTTTCTCCTTTATGGCTGAGACCATACCCTTCAGATCACGCATAACAACACCTAAATCATTAGGGGAAGAGCAATCTGCCGTGATAACAGAAGCTAAAACTTTTTTTGAATATACTTTTCTAATGAAATTTTTAAGAGTTTTTGATCTAAGCAACGGAACATCGGTACAAGTTATAAGCACCTTATCTTCTTTAACCTTGGGTAACGCAGCCTTAACTGCCGAAGCCGTACCGGATATCTCTCTTTGATACACAAATTCAATATCTGGATATTCTTTACCTATACATTTTTCAACCTGCCGGCCTTTGTATCCCAACACAACAACAATACGCTTTATATCTGACACTTTTTTAAGATTTTTTATGACATGGATAACAAGAGGTTCGCCGCAAAGCAATTGAAGCGCCTTCGGTTTATCAGAACGCATGCGTGTGCCGCGTCCAGCCGCTAGTATTATTGCACAAATTTTTTTCATAATTCTCCAGAAACTAAATAATTTTACCAGAATTTATAAGAGTGGCAAGGATTTTAGCAATTTCCTGAATACCGGAGAAGCATATTCCCAATGGCCTGTGTTTCGCTTTTTTTACGCCATATTGGCAAATATGGATAATACTGCTCTGTTCAATTGATTTGACAAATAATAACTGCCTTGAGAAAATGATTCTTCATACCCGATATTTTTTCCGCCAAGTCTACAGCATTATTATATACATCAAGTTTCTCAAAAATAAATGCCATATCCCTTCACTTGAAAATCGAAATTCGAAATTTGACCGCAATCGTTTTTTATTCTCTATTCTTATTTTCGATTCTCGATTATCGATTGCTCTGTATTTTTAGCTGAAAGCTAAAAATACTGCCCGGCCTAGACTCGAACTAGGGATGACTGGACCAAAACCAGTTGTGTTGCCAATTACACCACCGGGCAGTATTTATAATATTTTTTTTTACTGTGCATCAAGCTCTTCTTGCCGATCTGCCAGTTTGACAGGCGATTTCCTTTGTATATCGCCTTCCGGGCTCTTCTCAGCATAATATGCCTCAAGAATTGTATTCTGCAGATAATCACGAAACTCTTGATTTATAGGATGTGCAAGATCCTGATGAGTTAATTGTTTAGTATTATTCTCATCTTTAACCTGTAACATCGGAAATTGTCCTCCGCAATGGTTGCAATACCGGCTGCCGATATCAACTTTTTTGCCACATTTCGAACAAAATTGCTTTATCTTTCTTGCAGGCATAGCGATAAATAACCCGCTATTCCCGTCTACTACTTTTATGTTACGCACAACAAATGAATCATCAAATGTTATAGTAGCATAGGCGCGGAGCCTTTTACCGTCTTTTTCTGTCAAAGAAATTCTAACCTCAGTAATGTCCATGAATTATGCCTCCTTCTTAATCATAGACGCACCAGATTATAAATTGTTATGCTTAGCTGTGTTCTCGTGCTTCTGAAATAATAGTTTGTTTTTCTATTATTTCCCTTTACTCCCTGCAAAAATATACCCACACACACTAATGCTAAAGTGTGTTTACCCTAAATACACGATATCCAGGTGACAGCTTTCGCATAAAATCTCGAGGTATAGGAGATCGGCTTATGGTATAAATCGCACTACCACTACCGGTAACCTTAACTAACTCACCTGAACGCTCAAACACCTTGCGCAGCTCCCCCATAGGCACGCAAAGTGCTAACGCGCTGTCTTCAAGCGCATTATATATATTATTTTTTAAAAGAACTATGTCCCCATTGTATATCGCATGTCGAATTATATTAACATTTGACAAATGGTTTGTCAATTTATCCGACACATTTTTATAAACATCGGCTGTGGAAAGTATTTCACCCGGCCAGACAAGAAAATGATAAAATTTCGCACCGTCAAACGGTTCTATCCGCTCACCACGGCCCCTGACTACAGCATATTGAGTGTCTGCAATGAAAAAATTAACATCACTACCTAATCTACTGCCTAGCTGAAAAAGATCATCTTTACTATAATTCAGGGAAAACATCCGGTTTATGCCTGTTAATACGGCCGCAGCGTTAGACGATCCTCCGCCAAGCCCCGCGCCGACAGGTATATTTTTTGTTAGTTTTATTTTTATGCCGTCTTTTATCCCCGCTCTATCAAATATCAATTTCGCTGCCTTGACACAAAGGTTGTCATCTGTTTCAATTTCTTTTTGGGTACAAATAAATTCTATAGTATCAGAGTCCGTGCGGGACAACTCAATCTTATCGCACAGAGAAATACGTTCAAATATACTCTCAATCTCATGATAATGAGTTAATTTGCCTGTCACAGGGTCTCTGTATTTACCTAAAATATTAAGATATAAATTTATTTTGGCAGGACTTAATAATTTTATTTTATTTCGATAATATCTTTTCACACTTATTGACTATTCCATCAGCCGTTAATCCGTAAAATTCCAGTAAACTATCCGGAGTACCCGATCTTCCGAATTCGTCATTTATACCCAACGGTTCAACAAATATAGGACATTCATTCGCTAAAATTTCACAGACAGAAGAATACAGACCACCCATAACCTGATGTTCTTCACACACAACCATTTTAGGACATTTTCCGGCTATAGACACTATCAGCTCTTTATCAATAGGTTTGATAGTATGAATATTAATGACAGCGGCTGAGATCCCCTTACTTTGCAAAATATCCGCCGCCAATAATGCCTGCTCTACCATTACACCACAAGCAACAATAGCTATATCCTTTCCATCTTTCAATGCATATCCTTTTTTGAAAATGAAATCTTTCTTATCCTCAATTGTATTAACTTTAGCCCTTCCAAGCCGTATATAAAACGGCCCGTCATTTTCATATGCGGCTATAACGGCAGATTTTGCTTCTTCAGAATCCGAAGGTACGATTATTTGCATATTAGGAATAGCCCGTAATATCGCTATATCCTCTAACGCCTGATGCGATGCCCCATCTTCACCTACCGTTATACCGGCATGTGTTGCGACGATTTTAACATTCAGATTATTATAACAAACAGAATTACGTATCTGATCAAGAACACGGGCAGTCGCAAACATCGCAAACGTGGAAGCAAATACTATTTTTGACGAGGCTGCTAGTCCGGCAGCGGTCGCAATCATATTTTGCTCAGCAATACCTAGATTAAAAAACCTATCGGGAAACTCTGCGGCAAAAAGACTTGTACGGGTCGACCCGGAAAGATCAGCATCCAAAACCACTACCCTTTTATCTTTCTTGCCAAGTTCAATCAATGTCCGTCCGTAAACATCCCTAGCATAATCTTTTGACATAATTATTTCTCTAATTCTTTTAACGCTGTTGCTTCTTCTTCAGGAGTAGGTGCTACACCATGATATTTGAGCACCCCTTCCATAAAAGACACACCTTTACCCTTGACAGTACGCGCCAAAATAACAACAGGCTTATCTTTAATGTTTCTAGCAGAACTGAACGCGTCTAACAATTCTGCCACACTATGTCCATCACATTTAATAACATGCCAACCGAACGCTAGCCATTTATCCGCAAGCGGTTCAACCCGCATCACTTCATCTGTCTTTCCATCTATCTGTAATCCATTACAATCAACTATGCCACAAAGATTATCCGTATGATAATGCGCCGCAGCCATAGCTGCTTCCCAAATATTGCCTTCCTGCATTTCGCCATCACCCATTAGACAATATACACGGTAATCTTTTTTATCTATCTTGCCAGAGAGGGCCATACCCAAGGCAATCGATAGGCCATGGCCTAGCGAACCGCTTGAAACATTTATTCCCGGTATGCGTGATGTCGGATGCCCCTGCAAAAGTCCATTAATAGTACGCAATTTCCAAAGCTCCTCTTCCTTGAAATATCCGCACAAAGATAACGCGGCATAAAGAGCAGGGCAACCATGCCCTTTAGATAAATGAAATTTATCTCTATCGGTATTTGTCTGATCTTTTGCTGAATGGTTTAGTACTTCAAAATAAAGGCATGCTATTATATCCGCGCTGGATAAGGAACCGCCGGGATGCCCGCTCCCGCATTTCGCAAGCATTTTTATTATAAGTGTCCGTATTTGTATAGACTTTTCTTTTATAAAATCAATTTTCGAATCCATATTTCTCAATCTTTAGCTTTAATGCTTCACTTTCAGGAAAAAAAGAAAAGCCCTGTTGATAAAATTGTTTTGCTTTCTGTTGGTCACCTAATTTTAAATAAAGATCGCCTAAATGTTCATAAATTACAGGATCACGCTGTAATTCTATTGCTTTATTCAAATATATCTCAGCGTTAGGATAATCTTTTTTCTGATAATAAAACCAGCCTAAACTATCAATATATGCAGCGTTGTCAGGCTCACCTTCTAACGCCTTATCTATCATTTTTTTGGCACGGTCAAGGTCCTTCCCGCGTTCAATATAAGTATACCCCAAACCGTTAAGTATATTTGGTGCGTCCGGAAATTTCAATAAAGCTTTCTCCCATACATCAACAGCTTTATCTTCATTCCCCACGTCAAGATTAACGATCCCCGTCCAAAAAATAGCATCTATATTATCCGGGTCATTCTCAAGTATCTCGCTAAAAACTTTAAGTGCTTCGTGATATTTACCCGAATCGTAATATAAAAGTCCAAGTTCAGATAAAATATCCTTATTTGACGGGTATTTTTCACGCGATTTTTCCAAAAACGAAGTATATTCTTTCTGGAAATCCGCATTCCGCTGAGTATACGCGTATATATATACAAGCTCCCAGTATGCCTCAAGTCTCTCCGGATCTATTTTTTTAGCTTTTTTAAGCTGTAATATGGCGTTCTCCGTATCACCAAGCATTATATATACAGAAGCTAGTTGAAGCCTCACATAATACGAGTTGGGATCAGATTTAGCCAGATCGTTAAAGCTATCTATAGCCCGGCGATAATCACCGTCTAAACACAATTTAATACCTTTTAAATATTTAGCGTAAAAAATTGCGTTCTTGTCTCTTGTACCGGCATACAAACTCAAAGAGCATACAAAGAAAAAACATATACATATAGCGAAATATTTTTTCCGGTAAATATACGTAAAAAATTTATCAATAATAGATTTAACTTTCACGTTAAATATTATATCCAAACAAATTGTAAATGCACACAAAAATTAACTTGATTTGTGGCGCTGCTGTTTACGTCTTTTCTTAAACCAGTGTCTTTTAACTTTTTTAAGTTTCTTTTTCCTTCCGCAAGGCATAAATATACTCCTTAGTAAATCAATTTGTTAAGCGGATATTCTATTATATCCTGTGCACCGCAATCTTTAAGACGCGGCAATAAATTACGAACATCTTTTTCCTCTATAATGACCTCACAAGCGGCCCAACTGGCATCAGCCAACTGTGATATGGTCGGCCTTTTAAGTGCCGGCAAAATTTTTAAAAGATTATCAATATCGTTTTTTCTGATATTAAGCTTTAAACCAACTTTACCTTTAGCTTCAAGCGCTCCTTTAAGCAAAAGTAATATATATTCCATCTTTTTCTGTTTCCATAGATCTTTATAGGCTGCTTTGTTAGCTATAAACTGAGTTGTAGAATAGCATAATGTATCAACTATGCGCAGGTTATTTGCCCGCAAACTTGACCCTGTTTCAGTAATATCAACAATAGCATCTACCAACCCGCTTGTTACCTTAAACTCAGTCGCGCCCCAACTGAACTCAAGATCAACATTTATTTTACGTTTTTTGAAATATTTTCGGGTATAGCCTACCAATTCTGTCGCAACACGTTTACCATCAAGATCCTCTATTTTTTTAATTTTAGAATCGGCTCTGACCGCTACAACCCATCTTACCGAATTAAGGGTTTGTTTTGCATAAGGAAGCTCAGCCAATCTTTTTACGTCCGAGGAATTCTCCAATATCCAATCCTCACCGGTTATCCCACAATCAAGCACACCATCCTCTACATAACGGGACATTTCCTGCGCACGTAATAATGTGAGTTCTATTTCAGTATCGTCTATTGTGGGAAAATATGACCGCGAGTTTACATAAATATCAAACCCGGCATTCTTGAATACCTCTATAGTCTTATTTTGCAAACTGCCTTTAGGGATACCTAACTTTAACTTATTTATTTTCTGCATATTTAAGTCCTTATATTTATATAAATCAGCCGATTATACAACTTAGCCATAATTTTGTAAAGCTCTTTCTACTTAAGAAACTAGAAATTTATCCAATTTGAAACAATCTCTACACCAAAAAAAGTCAATACGGAGACAACAAACCCCGCCATTATCACGCCTATTACTATAGCCATAAACGCATCCCTATATTTCATACCCAACAATGAGGCCGCCACAGTCCCCGTCCATGCGCCAGTAACAGGCAGCGGAACCGCAACAAAACAAACAAGCCCCCAAAATCCCCATTTTCGTATTAAGTCAGTTCTTTTGTCAACACGAGCAAACCACCATTTTATAATGTTACCGATAAATCCCGGCCACAATTCAAGGCTGGTTAGCATAAAACGCCATAACAATAATAAAGGAAAAATGATACTAATATTACCTAAAAATGCCAATAAAAAAGTTTTCAAATAAGGCATATCAAATAATATTACGCCCAACGGTATCGCCAGCCTAAGTTCAAAAATCGGGAGAGCCCCTAAAAAAAATACCATAAACGGCTCCGGCATGATACCCTGCAAAAACAAAACAACGGCAGTTTTCATATTTATTTAGCCTTTTTTCTTAAAACAAAAAATAAACTTCAAGAACCTCATCGTGTCAAGCACCGGATGAATATTACTTTTACTTTCGTTATGATAAATACATTTTATATCAGTCGAAATTATATTAACCCCATCATGCGCAGCCTTAATTAAAAGTTCCGTTTCAACTTCATAATTCTGCGTTGTAATATCCAGTTGCTTAAGCACCTTCCGTTTTATTAGCCTAAACCCGCATTGCGTATCAGGCACTTTTTGTCTGATCATCCTCGAGATAAGCCATGACATAATCTTATTAGTCCATGTCCTTACTAACGGCATACCTATAGGATCATGCATCCTGTTACCCACTATAAAATCATTTTCAGCAGATAGCACTAAAAAAGACTCTATATCATCAGGGCAATGCTGTCGGTCACCATCCATCGTAATTATGCTGTCCCAGCCGTCTTCATTCAATAAAGTCTCAAAGGCCAAAAACAACGATCGCCCTTTACCCAAATTGACTGAATTATTTATAACACGATCTGAAAACTTTTCTGCCACAGCTAAAGTGTCATCTGTAGAGCCATCGTTTACCACAAACGTTTTAAGACCTTTTGCCTTTAGGCGCTGCAATATATCACCTAAAGTACGTCCTTCATTATATGCCGGTATAACTACCCAGATATTATTCATATTTATAATATATTACAACCAGTGCTTTTGAAAAATATACCATTGTTGAGGATACTGCTTAATATAAGTACCCAAAACTTCGGCATATTCGTCCAATATATATTTATATTCTTTATTATCATTACAAGGATAGATAGGTTTCTCAAATATAAGTTTATAAAAATATTTATTTTCGCGCACAAAAAACGATGGGACAATAGGTGCCAAAGTTTTAACACTAAAAACCGCAGGCCCTTTAGGTAACAAGCATTTACGGTTAAGAATATCAACTTCTATCCCGTCGCCAATGAATACTCTGTCACCTACCAGCCCTAACATCCCGCCCTGTCTTAACAATGAATAGCACCGTTTGACAGCCATACCTGTTGGAATAATGTCTATGCCGACCATTGCGCGCTGGTTATTGAAAAAATCGTTTACACCTTTATTTTTATGCGGTAAAGCAACTGCGGAAAAACTATGGCCTAAAGACGCACAAACCGCCCCGCCAAGTTCATAATTGCCCAAATGCGCGCTTAAAAACACAATACCCCGTCCGGCCTTTGATGCCTGCTCTAAATTATTAAGCCCCTCAATAGTTACAAAGCGATCAATAAACGATTTATTGAATTTAGAATATCTTAAAAAATCTACCAAATAATATCCGAAATTAACAAAAACTTCTTTCGCGCATTTTTTCCTTTCTTTTACATCTTTGACCAATGGCTCCAAATTATACAAAACTGCGCGCCTGTCTTTTGGGCAAATATAATATTTAAGCAAGGCAAAAAATTTAATAACAGCGTAAGAAAAACTACGTGGTAAAGTTAACGCAAATATGCGAAAAAATAAAAAAATATACAGCATATCACTTTATCTGACTTAATATAAGGTCAACTATTTTAAGTGAGGAATCGATAAAAGATATTTCTTTAGCTTTAGTCTTTAACGCTAAAAGCCGTTCCTTATCGTCTATAAGTTCTTGCACTGCAGATCCGATATTCTCAGGGTCATCAACCTCGACTATCGCACCTTGCTCTAACAAATATTTAACATTACGTTCTTCCTGACCCGGTAAAGCCTCCGTAATGACCAATGCCAATCCTTTAGCCAACGCTTCAGAAACAGTTATACCACCGCCTTTTGTAATAATAATATCGCAAAAATCCATTAATTTAGGTATGCCTTCAGTATATCCAAAATGGAATAATTTCTTTTTAAAATCAGGTTTGTTTTTAACAAACCATTTGTATAACAACCTATTGCGTCCACAAACAACAATAATCTGGAAATCACCACGCAAATCATCAAGCTGTTTAGCAATTTTCTTTATAGGCCCCATACCCAGGCCACCGCCCATAACCAAAACAGACGGTATATCCGGCCTGAACCCGAACTCTTTACTTGTCACCTCGGTATCGTTCTTTTCAAGAAACTTGACCGATATAGGTATTCCCAATATCTTTATTTTATCAGGGCTTACACCTTCATTAATAAGGAAATTTTTAGCTTCAAGACAAGCAACTACATATTGATCAACGTTAGGATGTATCCAAAATCTATGCGGATGATAATCTGTAACAACCGCAATCAAAGGTATCTGAGAGCCTGTCCGTCTTTTATAATCCGCGAATATCCCGCAAGGAAAAGCCTGAGTAGCCACAACACATGCCGGGTTATAGTCACTCACTAATTGTTTAAGTTTTTCAAACGCGAAAAAGTTTACCCACCCGCGAACAGGTAAAAGTGTCTTAACGACATTCTTTCGGTCATAAAGCCTGCCCCAAACAGCCGGAAAATGTTTAATAGTTATCGTATAGAAAAAATTTACTACCTGCTCAAGATAAGAATAAAAATACTGAAATCCATTCAAGTTCCAAGCAGTAATATCCTGATATTTATAATGTATCGCTTCTTTAATATTTTGAGCCGCTTTACTATGCCCGCCAAACTCTGATATATGTAAGATTAAAATTTTCTTTCTTGTCATATTATTTATACCTGCCGGTTGAGTAATATTCCGATATCTTATCCAGACTCCTGAAAAACACGTCAACAATAACAGGTGAGAATTGTTTACCGCGATTAATCTGTATTTCATTAATCACATAATTAAACGCCAAACGTTTACGGTACGGCCTGTCAGAAGTCATCGCGTCAAAAACATCCGCAAGACTGATTATCGAAGAAATAAGCGGTATCTGCCTGCCCCGCAATCCTGACGGATAGCCCTTACCATCATAACGTTCATGATGATGTTTGACTCCTTTAACAATATCATTAAACCCGCTAATATGATTTAATATATGTTCGCCTATCAACGGATGACTCATGATAATTTTTCGTTCCTCATCATTTAATTTAGACTTTTTATTTAACACTTTACCCGGCACGCCTATCTTACCAATATCGTGCAATAATGCCGCGATCCTTAATTCTTCTTTGAATTTATCAAAATTTCCTATCCGTTTACGCTTTCTAAGTTCTTCGGCAATTATCATCGATATATCCGCAACACGTTCAGTATGGCCTATAGTATACTTATCTTTAGCTTCAATACTTGATGCCAAAGCAGAAACCATCTGCAAAAATAAGTGATGATTAAGCGAAAGTTGATTATTAAGATCCTCAATAAGCCAAGCGTTTTTTATAGCCATAACAACGTCCGACGCCAAAACTGACAAAAAGCTTACTTCTTCTTCATCGAGTTTCTTGTGATTTTTCTTCTCGCCCAAAAACAAGACTCCGACCAAATTATCACGAAAGAACCCCGGGATACACGCATTAGCCTGATACAAAGACATGCTGAATTTAAGTTCTTCCAGAAAAAGCAAGAGCTTACGTTTCTTCTTAATACTTTTTCTGCGCATCATAGCGTTTATATTATCAAGAAGCAGTATCCCTCCGGGCAAATTCAAAGATCTATCCGTAAAATATCGTATTATCGGATTATCAGGATTTATCTTAACTAAACCTGTCGGTATCTTAAATTCAGGAAAGCCCTGAGAGACGTTTACAACATATATTTGTTTTTGTTTGTCATAAATAAAGATACCGGCATGCTTTACATGAATATTTCGGACAATAGTCCTTAAGATAAGGCGAATCAGAGTCTCAGCCTTGTGTATAAGAATCATCTGCCGAGCTGTTTTTTCAAGCTCTTTTCTATAACGTATCCTCATTTATATACCATTATTCTCATCAATAATGACTTTTAATTCAGCTAAATCAACCGGCTTAGTAATATACCCAAACGCACCATAACGTTTAGCTTTATCATAGTTCTTTTTATCATTATTCGCCGTTAACATAAATATTTTGGGTGCTTCACTGATCTTTCTTAATTTGCGCAATAAAGTTATTCCGTCCATGTCCGGCATAGTAATGTCCAGAAACACCAATTCCGGAACAACAGCATCATATATCTCAAGCGCAGTGTTAGCAAAACCTGTTTTATTAACAAGAAAATCAAATCTATTAAAAAAACTTTCCAGAAAATCTATAGTTTCCTGCTCATCATCCACAATTAGCACTTTGCGTTTCATATATCTCCTTAGCGTTTTCGCGCTGTAATATTCCCCTCACTCAGGCTATATAGAACCTAAGATATCTAAAAATATACATTTAATATTAACACAATTCAGACTTTTATCAACTTTTCATCAAAACGTCAAGATACATCCGCCCTTCACCTATAGGATTTAACGAACGTTCTATCCTTAAATTTTCTTCTTCATGTAAATTGATAATCTTACCCGTAAGAGATACTGTCTCAAAAATGTTAACACACGGAGCAAACCTGTACCCTTGATTTTGAGAGTCGACAACGCCCACAATTCCGGAATTCAAACGCACAATAGTCCCGTTAGGCCACACACCGAAAAAATCAAAAAATTTATCAAAAAGTTCCGGTTTTATAAGTTTACCCTTCTGTTGTTCTATAATACTATATACACGTTCCGGTGAATAATTAAGCTTATAACTCCGCCGCTGGCTAAGCGCGTCATAAACGTCACATAACGAAACAATAAGCGCAATCTCATTAACCGCGCGTAAAAACTGTGTTTTAGGATACCTCATACCATCATAGCCTTTATGATGCTGGAAAGCCACAACAACAGGCAAAATGCCTAAAGTATCCGAATATTTTAAAAGCATCTGAGCACCTAAAACTGTATGGCTCTTTATCTGCATGAACTCGCTGTCAGTAAGTTCGCCTTCTTTATTGATTATATTTTCCGATATATATATTTTACCCAGGTCATGGAACAATGCCGCGACGCCTATCTCATTTACATCTTTCGGAGAATACCCCAAACGTCTGGAAAAAGCCATTGCCAACACCGCGACGTTAACCGAATGATAAAAAGTATTAACATCATATCTTTTGACAACAGACACTCGGAATAAATCCATATATTTATGAAAATCTTTTTGCATACTTCCCATAAATAAAGATAAACCGGATGGATTGATATCTTCCCCTTTTAGCATCATCTGCGCCATTTTAGAGAAAGAATCTATAATTTTTTTACTTTTAACGTATAAATCTTCCGCCGCAACGTTCTTCTTCGCATCGCCGCCTTCAAGAAATTCGCCCGAAACAATATTTTCTATACCTTTATTAACAAAATCCTGCGGCTCTAAAACCGGCCCGTCATTATCAACCAGATAACCTACAAAGCTCTCTACTTCTGCCCTAGTAAGCCCACGTCTGATAGTTATTTTTTCAATATTCTTTTTGGCTAGCGCTTCAATAAATGAACCCGCCTTTTTAGTCAACTCAAAAAATATTTTATCACCAGAGGTTATTTCAGATCCCACAAACCCAAAAGAAACAGAAATATCATTAATAAGCAGCTCATCAATACCGGTCATAAAAGTGTTTATTGACTCAATAAATTTCGGATGGCCCGGCGTGTATATTCTGGCTGACTGATAACAAGTCATGAAATCGGCTATAACTTTCGCTAATTTATCCATTTGTCAGCCTCATAATTGCTGTTTTAGCTTTTTTTGCCACATTGTATTTCCAGGGCCAAAACGTTTTGGATAAACTAGTCAAAACTCCCAGCGATTCCTTAATCCCTAACGACTCAACTATCTCAATATTCTCAATAACAAATACAGTCTTTAATCCGAAAAAATCGCTATCGCCGAACATTCTTTGCAGGATTTCACCAAGCCTGGATTTGTCGTGAAGACTCGATGCAACAAGTTCCTTACGTAGATTATAATCTCCGTTTTTAATTATATCTCTGATCAAAGACCCTTGCTCTTTATTAAAAGCTAATATGCCTTTTAGTATCTTAGTTTTCAAATAATCGCCGGATATTTTAAACATGTCTACTAACCCATCGTATGAAATGTCTGTCTCAATCTGTAATAATATATCTGTCAATTCATCCATAAACTTTACGTCCTTAGCCCTCAGCTTAACCATACCCATAAAATCATGTAATTGTCCGGGATAAAACTTAAGCAACAGCATCACAACTCCGCGGTCAACATCTTTAGATTTTAAAATACGTCCGACCAAATCATTGAAAGATAAAGATGTATTTTCAACGAAATCTGTCAAAGAAAAAGTTATAGATGCGCTCTCTCCGTTAATTATAAAATTTTCTAAAAATGCCGACATCTCGTTTTTAAAATCTTTGAAAGAATCATTATCAGAAAGCCTTTTATTTATAATACGATTTATAGTATTCAAAAAAGCTACATCATCCTTTTTAATTTTCTGGTCTAAAACGATTAATACACGCGAAAAAATAACCGCAAGCCGTTCTTTTTTTGTTTCATCATACAATATCTCGCATAATATATCCTCATACCCGCTATTAAGCGCCTCATAATCAATAGACATAGTCCCCGCAGAGTCCTGCTCTTTAAGTAAATTCATTAAATTCTTCCTGTAAAATCCTGATTCGTCTGCTTTGCCTTCCACAGAGAAAAGAGTCTTTAACTTTTTTGAGAGTATATCGTTTGATGCCGTGTCTTTCGCGTTCTTCGATACAGCTTTGATAAAATTATCTTTTCGCCCTTCAATAAGTTTTCCGAAAAAATTAAAAGTATATTCATCAAAACTATCGTTAAGTATCTCGCCCCAAAACGAATCAGCCAGACATTGAGTATCAAGCTTACTGAATAATCGTGTAACCGCAGCTTTGTCCATCTTATCTAATAACTTATTTTTTGATAATGAATTTATAAAAGATGAAACAAGTTTTCCGGCACAGTCTTTGTTTTCTGTAGAATTAACTATATCGGCAAACTTTTCATTAGCATCTTTATTATCCAAAATATTATTTACAAGAACATCATCTTTGAAAAGCGCGTCCACTCTTTCCGAAATCGTCGATTTATCAATATCAGCCGATATCGTATCCATAAGATACTGCCAAACATCAGTTATTTTTCCCCCTGTCCCATGAAACAACGGCGAATAATCCAGAACCTCTACTACTACACCTTTAACTTCGTTATCATTCAATATATCAGTTATAGTCTTGCCTGTTTTTTCCTTACCCCTTACGCTCTTAACAGCATCCAGGAACATTTTAATTTCATTTTCCGATACACCGGGTAAAAAAACAACTTTCTTAACCATACAAAAATGAAAAATATGGTTTATATCATCAAGTAATGCCCCCATTTCCGGAACTTGCCCATTAACCAAGAGTTTATCCTGCGAAAACCCTATCTCCAGCCTCTCGTTACCCATTAAAGCCTCATCAACTTTATGAAAGAAATTAGATACCGCTGCTATATACGCCGGATGGTCATTGGAATACATAGCTGAAACATTAATGACACCTTTGAATAACCTGAGAACTTGTTCAATTTTTTCTTTATCCATAATTATCTTAAAAATACTCTTTATAAATATTAATCAATTTATGCCATATCATTTTATACCCGTTTTTCACAACGGACAACGAATATACATGAAATAAAATACCGCCGAACGAAAGTGAAATGCTATTAAAAACAGGAGAAACAAAATCATTAAAATTCCCAAGAAAAAAATCACGGGCACTTGTTTTTTCAAAAAAACGCCCCATAAAAGCAACTTTAACATTTTCTGACGCCATTCGCCCTATAACATTGTCGGCTAACATATTATCAATTGATCTTTTAATAAAATCACACACGAATTTATTAACAACATCCATGTTAACTGTAACAAAATAATCCCCGTTTTTAACTGATATGTTTTTTGCCGAAGCATATCTTTTCTCATCGAAATTTACGTAAAGCGAGAATATTTCAGCCGCTATGTCCTTATTTATTGAAAACTCTTCAGATATCGCGTCGATAACCCCCATCACGCCTAAAGGCACAGAGCCTGAGCTTTTAACCATATTCCGCTCAAAAAAAATAAAATTGGTATCGGTATATCCGATATACACAACTATAGTATTATTTTCTTTAAACCCATACGGATAGAAAGACGAAAAAACCGCGTATTCATACGGCACAATAGAAACAAGTCTACGCCCCATAGAATCCATTATCTGAATAGCCTTTTCATATATATTCGTTTTAACGGAAAATATCTCAGAATTAATAACAATTTTTTTTGCCCAAAGACCTGCCTGAACTTTAGGATAACTATTACCATCAGCTTCAAATGAATGTACAAAATGCGCTATAGCCGCTTCATCCCATTGAAGTTTTTCATTCTCAAGACTCTTTTTCAAGTCTTTTATATCCTTTACGGAAACATTTTTGACACTTTTAAAAACACAACTCTTAGAGGCATAAATAATCCGGCAAGCATCACGCGGCAAGACAAAACATATATCTTTTATTTTAGTACAATATTTTTTCTCTTCAGATATTATAATATCTTCTATAGCATCTACACAAGAAACCAATTTATCCCAGGAGCTGTTCAAGTCCTTATCGTATAAGACATCGCCGAATAATATCTTTCGTTCGGCAATAAGTGATATTTTGTTATTTGTTATTCCTCCAAAAGAAACGAAAACAGCATCCGAATCTAGACCAACTCCGCAAATAATTTTCATTTTAAAATATTTTATTACCGCCTATGGCCTATATAAACTTTTTTATAACGCAAATCTATATATTTTATTAAGGACAAATCATATGCTTTTTGACGTACAACATTATCAAGATCATCCAGCTTGCGTTTCCATGCCCTATCCCCTATTTTTATTTGTGTCTTATCAATAAAAAACGATAAATTTGAAAGATTAGTCGCATCTATCTCGGTTACATTGAATTTTCCGATAAGATGATTTTCTTTTAGCGTTTCTATAAGTTTAAAAGCAACTTCAAGCCTTCTATCTGAAATAACACTGCCACGTGAAACTTCCTCTTTATAATCACCAATAACTATTGGTATATACTCTTTAAAATCCGTTATTTTAGGATCACTCAACACTACTCCTTCGCGGCTTAAAAGAAAAGACCTGTCAGACTTCCACTGTGCGAAAGGTTTACGTGAAACAACATTAATCTCTATAATATTCGGGAAACGTTTAACAACGACAACATCCTGATAAGCGTTATCATATGCAAGTATAGCCTCACGCACTTTATTGATATCCGCCATATACAGGGGTTTACCTACTACTTTACGCAATAGACTCTTGCTGACACGCACATTAGACAAAACGCTGTTTTCATTAACCTTAAATCCGGGCAAAAAATTCAACACGAGAAAAACAAATAATCCGGATGCTAAAAAAACTAACAAGCCTGCCCATAAAGGACCTAGATTTAACCGCGCAGATTCCTTGCGTTTTCTCTTTCTACCCATATAGCGTCAACTCCAATATCTTAACTACAAGCTCATCGAACCCTATTCCGGCTGAACGCGCCGATAATGGCAATAAACTATGTTCGGTAAAACCCGGCACAGAATTAATCTCCAAAACATAAGGAACATTATCTGCCGTACTTAATATCATATCTACGCGCGAGAAATTTTTACATTTAACTACGCTATGCGCCAAAAAGGCTATTTCTTTAACTTTACGTTCCGTCATCTTATCCAAATCAGCCGGGACATTAAAAACAGCTCCATCGTGAATATATTTTGAATTATAATCAAAATATTTATTCTTAGCCGGAATTATCTCGACAACATCCAGGACTCTGTTTCCTAACACACCTGCCGTAAGCTCACGGCCTTTTACATAATCTTCTATCAAAATTTTGCTGCTATATTCAAGAGCGGAATACAATGCCGCGTCCAACGACGCCCTATCATGAACAATATTAACCCCAAAACTAGAACCTGAAAAATACGGTTTAATAACAACCGGATATTTTTTTATATCGGGTATTCTCCTGCCGGCTTCCCATATACTAAAACCCGCGGTAGGCACTCCAGCCGAACCAAACGCAAGCTTAGAAGTTATTTTATTCATACTTAAATGACTGGCAAACGGCCCGGATCCGGTATACGGTATACCAAACTCCGACAAATACTGCTGAATACCACCATCCTCTCCGAATTTCCCATGTAAAGCTATAAAAGCGATCTCTATCCCGTTATCAAACAAAATACTGCGTAAAGCATCCTTATCAGTATCCTTAATATCAATAAAAACACAGTTATACCCCTGCCTGTTTAGTGACGCATCTATCTCAATAGCCGATTTAAGTGATATCTCACGTTCAGAGGATATCCCCCCGCCTAAAACGCCTATCTTCATCTTTTTTAAATCAGATTGAACCATAAAAACTACTTATTATATTATGCCCAACGGACGATCTCTTCCTGCAATAAAACACCAGATCTGGAATAAACTTTATCGCGGACAAACTTTATCAAATAATCCACATCATTATAGCCTGCTTTACCCAAATTAACAATGAAATTCCCATGCCTATTTGATACTTGCGCATCATTTTTCTTCAGCCCTTTCAATCCAGCCTCATCTATAAGTCTGCCGGCAAAACTGTCGCCGGGATTTTTGAATATACAACCGCAGCTCGGCAGTAACATTTCCTGTTTTTGAATGCGTCCGGTCAAAATAGAATTAATATCCTTTTTGATATCTCTCCCGTTAAGTACAGAAAACCTTACCTTTACAATAATACCTTCAGTTAAAGACGTTCCCCTGTAACTAAATTTTATATCTTTGGCCTTTATTGTCTTAATACCAGCCGCTGTTACAGTTTCCACTTCAGTTAATACATCGGAAATACTCATTCCATTGGCAGACGCATTCATGAACGTACACCCTCCAACTGTCGCGGGTATACCCGCAAGAAAGCTTAACCCACCCAAATTATTTATTATACAATAATTAATTAAATTTCTGACCGACACTCCCGCACCGGCTTCCAACAGATTACCGGTATGACTAATATGTTTAAAACCACCGCCAAGTTTAATGACAGGATTTTCTATGCCGTTATCCGACACTAGAAGATTAGACCCGTTTCCGAGAATATTATAGTGTTTATATGCTGTTATAAGGCTTGTAAGATCTTTGACATCTTCACAGATAAAAAAATTCTTTACCGTACCACCTATTTTTATTGTAGTCATAGCTGACAACTCTACAGTTTTACAAATCATTCTCTGCCCCAAAACTATATGCTATTTTTCTGACTATCTCGGTTATATTCCCGGCACCGACACCAATTACAATACTTTCAGGCACTATACTATCTGCTACAGAAGAAACAAACCTATCTGATGGAAAATAGACTGTATCAACCTTACTACCGGCAGCAATATCCGCTGCCAGCTTATCGTAATCTATATCATAACCCTGCTCTGAAGCAGAATAAACATCAGTTACAAACACTCTATAGGCTCCTTTAAAACACTTAACAAAGTCAGCATATAATTTTTCAATGCGTGAAAAACGATGCGGCTCAAAAAGAACAATAATCCGTTTATTGCCAATATGCCTTAAAGCATCCAATACAGCCGAAATCTCTGTAGGGTGATGAGCATAATCATCGAAAAAAGTAACACTACCCGCTCTTGAACAAATTTCAAGGCGCCTTTTAATACCGCTGAAATCCCCAACGGCATCGGAAACTTTCTGAAGATCAAACCCGAGAATATCCATTACAGAAAAAACCGCAAGTACATTATAGACATTATGCCTGCCAAATAACTGCACCGACACCTTAACTTTTTTGTCACGACAAACAATATCAAAAGAAACATCTCTATCCGTATACTCTATATTTTCTGCACGTACATCGTTTTTATCTGCCATCCCGTAACGTACCGCGCCTACAATACTTGAAATTTTTTCAGTCAATGGATTATCCCCACAAACAACGACCCGATCCTTAGCATTGGCCGCAAAGGCTTCAAACGCGTTATATACAGCCTTAATATCTGTATAGTAATCCAGATGATCGGCATCAATATTTGTTATTACAGTTATACAGGGTTTGTATTTCAAAAAGCTGCCATCACTTTCATCAGCCTCAAATACAAAATGCCCGTTACCCCACCACGCGTTATATTCATAATCTCTCGGGACGCCGCCGATAATCGCCGAAGGGTCATCTCCCAGCCGCTTTAAAACGTAACTCAAAAGTGCAGTAACCGTAGTCTTTCCATGAGATCCGGATACAGCTATACTTTTATTCGCAGCAACAATAAGCGCCAAAAGATCCGAACGGTGCAATACGCAAAGATTACGTTTACGCGCCTCAAGAAGTTCCGCATTATCTTCACCTATCGCCGAAGAAAAACAAACAGCGTCAACATCAGTAATATTCCCGCCACTGTGCCCGCAAAATACTTTAACAAGTTTATCAAGCCCGCATAAATAGCCTTTAAGTGAGATATCCGATCCTGTAACTACAGCCCCTTTATCATAGAATAATCTTGCCAAGCCGCTCATCCCAGCTCCGGATATACCAATGAAATGTATTTTTTTTATTTTTGATAATATCTTTTCCATAAACTTTCAAAATCCTTAATGTTGTCTATCATCGAAAACGCTTTAACTAAAGAATCCTCAATACTCTTATTATCTCTCAAACACCTTAAAAATTCTTTGAAATGATACTTTCCGAACTTTTTTATCAAAAAGTTTATCATTGAATACGACTGGCGATAAAACTCGCTAACATCAACTAAATCATCTTTCAGTGTCGATATACTCTGCATTTTAGAAAAAGGAATGTATTGATCATTCTTTATATCCTCTTCGACCCTATCTAAGAGAATCCCCGACTTTGATGAGCCCATATACTGTATATACATCGCCATGCCTTCATCCAGCCATAAAGGAAACGAAGCAAACCCTATGTATTCACGAAAAATTATATGTGTTAACTCATGCTTAAGTGTAAGGTCGAAATCATTCTGACCATCAAAAGTATACATTTCTTTACCCTGATAATTTACACAAGCCGCCGACCACTCATAACAGCCTGAAACATTTTTATAAGTTTCAGCATTTTTAAAAACCGTTATCTTAGTCCTATTATCCCAAACCCACGCAGAATCACGGACAAATCCAAACTCCTGAGTTATTTGCCGATAATATCTTTCCGCACGAGTTTTGATATTCATAACATAAACATCGCTCACATCCTTTTCATATTGCAGTATAAAATGCTCAGATTTCAGTATCTTATACTCTATATTCAACTCACCTGCATATGTTATTGTATGCATAAAAACCATTATGCTCAATAGCCACAAATACAACAAAATATTAAGAGATTTTTTCATACTTCAAACCTTCAACAAATAGGTTATAATAAAATCTTTCTCCATCGACTGTCACATCCATGTCACTAAGTTTTCCGGCCATATCGCCCCTAAAACTATCGTCATCTATCAATTTCCTTATCACCTTAACAAATTTCTTATGTTCAAATATATCTTCTTTAATCAAAACCGCCGCAGCTCTATCAGATAAATAGCGAGCATTAAATAACTGATGCGAAGACGCACCCGGATAAGGTATTAAAACGCTAGGCACCCTAAATTTAATAATTTCCCCCAACGTCATTGCCCCTGCCCTTGAAACAAGAACGTCAACAGCCGAATAAAAATCTGCCATATTATCACAAAATTCAATCACAAAAGCATTAATACCTTCGTGCGCATATATCTGACGCACCTTATGGGCATCATTATTACCGCAAATATGTATAACACCCGTACCTTTATCCAACGATTTAGCCGCACGCATAAAAGCAATATTTATAAATTGCGCACCTTGACTCCCGCCCAGAACACCAATAACGGGTATTTCTTCTGTAAACCCGAATTTTAATTTCGCGGCTCTTTTATTTTCAATACCTCTGCCATACCTTGCAGGGACTCCGGCAAAAACATGTTTTTTAGCAAAAACCTCATCTTTACCATCAACAAAACCTCTGAACACCAACGGCACAAATAATGACAAGAACTTATTAGCCTTACCCATAACAACATTCGGCTCATATATAGATGTACGCGCGCCGGACAGTACCCCCAATAAGACCAACGCGACACTATCACGCCCGCCAAAACCTACAACTACATTCGGCCGCACCTTAAACATAATAACAAACGCTTCAAACAGTCGCCTAACTACCTCAAAAAAAACGTTTCCTCTTTTAATATCTTTACCCAAGACCCGGTACGAATACCTTTCTATCTTACTTTTAAGAAAATCCGAAGCACAGAATATATAAATATTTTTTTCTTTCACGCCATCCCGTTTCAGCCCTTCAGCTAAAAGTAAGGCAGGGTACACATGCCCGCCGCTACGGTCGCAAACCAGCAACACACGTTTAACTCTTTTCTTTTTCATCATATTCGACCTGTTTCTCCCCGCTCATAGACGCATTAATAAATACTGCTATTAAAATAAAATGAATGACCAGGCTGCTGCCACCATAACTCATAAAAGGAAGCGGTAGTCCTTTAGTAGGGAACAGCCCTCCCGACACACCTATATTAACTATAATTTCCAGAAAGAAAATAAAAATTATACCTAAACAAAGCAATTTTAAAAAATAATTTCTTATATTACCGGCAGTAATAAACATCCAATAAAATAAGCAACAAAAAATCGTCATCAGAACAATCACTCCCAAAAAGCCAAATTCTTCTGCATATATTGAAAAAATAAAATCAGTATGTGCCGCCGGCAAAAAGAAAAGTTTTTGTTTGCCCTCACCAAGCCCTACTCCCCAAAAACCGCCCTGCGCATATGCAATTTGAGACTGTATAAGCTGATATCCCGCGCCATGCGGATCAGAAAATGGATTTATATATGCAGTTATTCGTTTCACCCTATACGGAAACAATAATACTAAAATAATGACAAAAACCATACCTAACGCGCATATAGAACCCAACACTTTTTTGCTTGCACCTGTTAAAAATAACATTAGCAATAGCCATACGGCCCAAAAAACGGCAGTACCCAGATCCGACTGTAATAGTGCTAATAAACAGATCAACCCTGAAACAATGCCTATAGGCAAAACTCCCTTACTAAAATCTCCTATAAGCCCTTTTTTACGATACAAATAATCAACACAATAGAATAAAAACGATAATTTTAATAGTTCCGAAGGCTGTCCTGAAAAAAATAAAATATTAACCCATCGTTTAGCACCCCCAGCAGTTTTACCCGCAATAAGTACTATACCCATAAGGAGAATGGTAAAAATAAGCATCTGCTTGGCATATTTACGCAAAATACGTAAATCAAGAACAAGCATACAAAAAAACATAATTAGGCCTATAAAAAAAGAAATCAGCTGACGTTTGAAAAAATAAAGCGCATCATGAAAATTGCGATACCCATAAAATGAAGAGGCTTCATACACCATAAGAAGCCCGATAAATGCAACAACCAGAACAAAAAAAAGAATTCTCCGGCGTAATTGTTTTTCCGGCGTAATAAAAGACATATTTACCTTTTTAGTTATGAAAATCGACTTTTCTATAATATTATACACTAAAACAACCAATTAATCAGCATGCATCTATTTAG
>JAQVMQ010000012.1 GCA_028703535.1 Candidatus Omnitrophota bacterium
TCCGATAGGAGTATTTGCCGCATGGGCATATTATAAACAGGGCTATGTTAATTTCCCTGTGGCAGGGCTGCTTTGTCTGGGTTTTATTTTGGGCTGTTATTTAGGCGCGAAGTTTGTCGTAGGCTTGTCTGAGGTCGCATTACGCAGGGTTTTTGCGGTCTGCCTTTTGTTTATAGCGGGTTATATGCTTGTGAAATAGATTTTTTAAATGTTGGACGATTTTTAATGCCGGATATTGCCGGCGATATGCCCGACAAAAAATACTAAAAAGTTTATTGCGTGGTATAAAAATAGTGGTATGCTACTTTTTGTAAGATATATAGCTGATCTATAAAAATGTTTTTGTAAAAAGAATAGATAATTTATCTATTTATAAATTGTTTTACGGCCCAATGATATTATGCATTGTGAGCTTAAAAAATAGTATAGTAAAAAGCCTTTCTTGTTTTTCAGGAAAGGCTTTTTATAGTTTAAAAAATATTTTTTAACGGAGAGCGACGTGGATAAAATATGTTTTCTCAGGAGTTGGTTTTGACATATGTGATGCCTTGCAAAGTTTACAAACTTTAATAATGGAGACAAAATGAAAAACGGTGTTTCTAAAAAAAATGATTTGATCGATAAAATGAAAGTCATCGGGCCGGTAGATAATCTTGAGGACTATGTTAAGCGTGACTGGTGGAAAGAAATATTTAATGCATATTATTTACGTACTGATGGGGATGTTGTTAATGACGATGATATTACACGTCAGGAAATTGATTCATATTTGAAAGTAGTTAATTTAGAGAAAACAGATTCTATACTTGATATGTGCTGCGGGCAGGGCCGCCATTGTTTTGAATTGGCTCGGCGCGGTTTTTTAAAAGTCCATGGCCTCGATCGGTCGCGGTATCTTATACAGCGTGCGCGTAAATCTGTGAGAGAGATGGGGCTGCCTTTGGTTTTTAAGGAGGGCGATGCCCGCAAACATTCATTTCCGGAGGCGTCTTTTGATTGTGTTAGCATTTTAGGTAATAGCTTTGGATATTTTGAGAATTTGAGCGATGATATTAAAGTATTAAAGAGTATTCAGTTTATGCTCAAACCTAACGGCAAAATATTTCTTGATGTGGCGGACGGTGAATATTTAAAAGATAATTTCGAACCGCGCAGTTGGGAATGGATAGATAAAGACTACTTTGTCTGCCGTGAACGGTCCTTGTCATTGGATAAAACGAAACTCATATCGCGGGAGGTTATAACGCATGCGCAAAAGGGTGTTATAGTTGACCAGTTTTATGCCGAACGATTATATTCTAAAGAGCATTTAAATAAGATATTGGAACATGCCGGGTTCAGCGGAATTTCTTTCCATGATGCCTATGAGACTGTCTCAAAAAGAAATCAGGATCTTGGTATGATGAAGCGCCGGATGCTTGTAACTGCAAAGATACATAAAGATTGGCCTAGCCGTATAAAATTATCGAAAAAGCTTACGTCAAAAAATGTAGTAGTCTTGTTGGGCGATCCGCGTAAGTCAGATCATTTGAAACCGTCCGAAGTTTTTGATGAAGATGATTATTATACTATTAACCAGTTAAAACATGTGCTTTCAGAGCTTAAAGGTTATAGCTTCAAGTATCTGGATGACCATAATAAGATGATTTCCGACTTGACCAAATATCGGGGGCAAACGGATTATGTTCTGAATTTATGTGATGAAGGCTTTTTCAACGATCCGCGTAAGGAACTGCATGTTCCGTCTATGCTTGAAATGCTTAATGTTCCGTATACGGGCTCAAACCCTCAGTGCCTTGCTTTTTGTTATGACAAATCACTTATTCGCGGGATAGCACGGGAGATGGATATTTCTGTGCCTGATGCTTTTTATCTTAAGCCGTCGGATAATATATATGAGATGAATTTCCCGTTCCCGGTAATAATCAAACCTAATATGGGCGATTCCAGTTTTGGTATAACACAAAGGAGTGTTGCGAATAATTTGGAAGAGATGATAAACGCGATTGATGAGATACGTAACGTTATAGGTTCTAACAGCCCTATAATAGTTGAAGAATTCCTGCCTGGCAAAGATTTAAGTATAGGTATGATAGGGAATTTGCCTGATAATATAAACATATTACCGCTCATAGAGGAAGATTATTCGGCATTGCCTGATGATTTACCGCAGATATGCGGGTATGAGGCCAAGTGGGATCCGAATTCACCATATTGGAATATTAAATCTATCCAGGCTGATATACCTGAGGCTGTACAGAAATATATAGAGGAAAGTTCATTACGTTTATTTGAACGGCTGGAATGTCGTGATTATTGTAGATTTGACTGGCGTTTGGATAATAATGGTGACCCGCATTTACTTGAGGTCAACCCTAATCCGGGATGGTGTTGGGACGGACATTTAGCCAGGATGTGTAAGTTTGCCGATATCTCTTATCGGGATATGCTGCATAAAGTATTGTTGGCGGCTGAAGAAAGGATAGGCATACCTGAGATTGACATGTCTGTTAAAAAAGATTTGGCGCAGGTTGGCGAAGGCTTGGCATAGTCGATTTTGCATAATATTTTTTTTGTATGTTTTAATTTAAGATGCCGGATAAATACAGTTTTATTTTATCTTGCGTAAATCTTTCATTTTAGTAAAATAACAAAATAATATTACTATTTTAGAAAGGAAAACTAAAATGAGTGCAGAACAACTTCCTGACAAAAAAGGATTCTTCGGACCTTACGGCGGGCAGTATATTCCCGACCAACTCAAAGATATAATGAACGATATCTCTCATGAATATGACATGTTGAGAGAGGACCCGGATTTTATTGAAGAACTTCAATCACTGTATCGTGATTATGTAGGGCGTCCCAGTCCTATATTTGAAGCCAAACGTCTTACAGAAAATTCCGGTGGCGCGAAGATTTATTTGAAACGTGAAGATCTTAATCACAGCGGTGCCCATAAGATCAATCATACTTTAGGCGAGGTCTTGTTAGCTAAGCATATGGGTAAGAAAAAGGTCATAGCAGAGACCGGCGCGGGTCAGCACGGTGTGGCGTTAGCTACAGCAGCTGCTTTACTTGGTCTTGAATGTGATATTTATATGGGTGAAGTAGATATCGCTAAAGAACATCCGAACGTTGTACGTATGAAGATACTTGGCGCACAGGTTATACCTGTAAGCCATGGACTTAAGACTTTGAAAGAAGCCGTTGACGCCGCGTTTGAGGCGTATGTCAAAGATCCGATAACACAGCTTTATGCTATAGGCTCGGTTGTAGGGCCGCATCCTTTTCCCATGATGGTAAGAGATTTCCAGGCGATAGTGGGGAAAGAATCGAGAGAACAGTTCCTTGAGAAGACCGGCGCGTTACCCGGTCATGTTGTCGCGTGTGTAGGCGGCGGTTCTAATGCTATGGGTATTTTCACCGGTTTTCTTGATGATAAATCAGTAAATCTTTATGGTGTTGAGCCTGCGGGTTTGAGTTTTAAAGAAGGTGAGCATGCCGCAACTATAAGTAAAGGTACGCCGGGTATATTGCACGGATTTTTTTCTTATTTACTAAAAGATGAGAAAGGCGAGCCCGCACCTGTTTATTCTGTAGCGTCGGGTTTGGATTATCCGGGGGTCGGGCCTCAGCATAGTTATCTTAAAGATATAGGACGAGTGAATTATGAAACGGCCGGTGATAAAGAAGCTATAGACGCTTTTTTTAAGATCTCACGGCTTGAAGGGATAATCCCAGCGCTTGAAAGCGCGCATGCTGTTGCTTATGCCATGAAGCTTGCCGCAAGCCTATCAAAAGATGAAACGATACTTATCAATCTTTCCGGACGAGGGGATAAAGACATTGATTTTGTCGTTGAAAAATACGGCGAACAGTACGGTGTGGTCTTATAGTAACACTCGGCATTAATAGTTTATACAAGCCATACAGTTATATTTTATTAAACTATAACTATAATAGTTAGCTAGAGGGTGAACTGGTTTGTGATGTCCCAGTTCCGTATGACGACATATGACATTGGTTATTGTTTATAAAAGTAACAGGGACTCGGGCTAGTTCAGTTGCGTAACAACTTAAAACTGCTTGTTCAGGGTTGAGCGCGACCCGTCCATTGCTGTTTCTTCTTGCTTACAATCCGTTTCTTTGCCATCTCTCTTTTATTTTTATAAAATTGCTTAATAACGGGACGGGCAACCCGTCCCTTACATAATATTTATTTTTTTCGTTTTTTCATGAATAACAAGTTTTTGGTGAATTGAGTTATTTTATTATGCTAATAATATCATTTTTATATTTGTTCTCAATCCGGCCGGATGAAAGGGGAAAGAAAGGAAATGTGGAATGGCATAATGCGTTCATAATTCCCTTGTCAAATGAATAAAATGTTGGGATAATTGTTTATAATTTTATAAAGTTTTATATGAAAAAATCTAATTTAAACTATAGGATAATAAGAGCAGTTCCGGAAGATGTGGATGAACTATTGGCTTTGGGGAAAGCCGCCTACCAAATAGAGGCAGAAAGATATAATAACTTTAAAATACCGCAGATCAAGGAAACGGGAAAAGAACTTCAGGAACAATTTAAGGATCATATTATACTTAAAGCAGTCTTTAACGGTAAAATAATCGGCAGTGTAAGAGTTTGTAAAAAAAATGGAATAGGCCATATCGCAAGACTTGCGGTTTTGCCTGATTATAGATGCAGGGGTATCGGTACAGCTTTAATGCTTGAAGCAGAGAAGCATTCTAAATGCCGGCGTTATGAGCTTTTTACCGGCACAAAGAGTATTTCCAATATAAAACTTTATGAGAAACTTGGATATAGTATTTCAAAAAAAGAAAAATACGGATGTGGTGATATAGAAGTGTTTTTTATGGAGAAGGCGGTATTGAGTAACTTTAAACGCGGTATTTTGGCAGGTGCCGTTATATTTGCCGCAGCGCAGGTAATTTCTTTTGGATATGAATTTATTATTATGGCCTTGATTTCGCCGGGTACCGAAACAACCTCTGCGGCGTTATTTATGATGATTACGGTTAAGATAATGGATTGGATATGTAAGCCATTTTCACATTTTTGGCTTCTTTATAAAAATATGATAGGTTCTTTTCCGTATAAAGGCTTACTTCTTGATTTGATAAATCTTTTAGGTTGGTTATGGATAGGATTTAAGATAAACAGCGGCAAAAAGTGATTTTGCATGGGTTTTGCATAAAACTGCTTAGGAAATCGTTCTGTTTTGCTATAATATTATAGTAAAATATATAATTTGTTTATAAGGAAAATATCTGTTCTGTCGGGTGTATCTATTGGACAGTCTTGTTGACTTCATTGTTGGGCTATTGATAATACAAATAATAATGGGATTTTTGTTTTTAAAAAAATTAAAAGTATGATGATTCTTTGGTATAAAAATCAATATTTATATATATAAAGAAGGATAATATGACCATAAAACGTAGATTAAATTTTGGATTTTTCAGCGTCTCATTATTAATTGCTATTGTAGGGTGTTTTAGCCTGATACTTTCAAGACAGGTATCGACGTTTAGGAGGGTTATTGTCCCTATGGAAGAGAGCCTGAGGGAGATAGAAGTGTCTATATGGGAGATGCTTCAGGCTGTTGATTCTTTTCGTTTTAGCGGCCACGACTATTATTCGGTACTCTATGACAAGCAGATTAAGAATATAGATGTTTCTTTTTTACAATATAAAACTTTTGTCGATACGGAGAAAGAGTCATTGTATGCAAAAGAATTTGAGGATTTGTTTAAAGAAGTTAAAGTATCCGGCAGTAGATTGATAGAACTTGCCCGAAATCAGAAAAAATCTGAAGAAGAGTTTTTTGTTAATGTAGATGAGGCTGATGATGTTATTGATTTCGCCCTTCAGACAAAATGGCAGGACGATGATCCAAATATATTGAAAAAGGAACAGGCTGTGCGGGAAGTAGAAGTAAGTATCTGGGAAGCTATTCATGCCGCGCAGCAATATACGGGACTTGCGGGTATAATTGTACGGGGTGGACAAGAATATCTGGAAGACAGGTTCAGTTCCGACAGAAAGAAAAATGCTGAAGAGGCCGGGGCCGCTGCGTCGTTAGTAAAGGGTGACTTTAAAGATTTAATGGAAAGCCAGTTCAATGATGTCGAAAAATACTGGTCGCAATATAAATCTTTGCCGCATGATGAATTTGAAGAATTAGCAATATCGAAATTTGATAGTTTTTGGAAAAAAGCGATGTTAGCAGGTAAAGACGTTATCCATTTCCATGATTTGGTTTTAGCAGAATTCAATGTGCTGTATGAGAAGATATCTAGTTTGGACGATATATTGGATTTTAAGATGCAGCAACTTGTTAAAATCCGGGTAGAGAAAGAAGATATTCTTGCTGACAGGATAAAACGTGTAGTATTTATGATTGTATTATTCTCGTTTATTATATCCGTTTTTATGGGAATTGGGATTTCCAGGTCGATTGCTGTACCTATAATGAAATTGCGTGATTCTGCACTTGAAATAGGCAATGGGAAATTGGATGTTCGCGCTGATATCAGGGCTAAAGGGGAAATAGGTTTTCTCGTGACGGCTTTTAACGATATGGTTGATCAGCTTTCAGCAGGTGAACAGCAGATAAGAGCGCGCGAGCAACAGTTAAAGGCCTATAACGAGCAGCTGAAAGCTAATGAACAGTCGTTAATAAAGGCTCAAAACGAGTTGGAAATGAAAATCAGGGATTTGGAGCTGTATAAAGAAATAACTGTAGGGCGTGAGCTTAAGATGATAACGCTTAAAAGAGAGATAAATGCTATACTTAAGGAATTTGGACGTGAGCCTAAATATGACATAATATCCGAGGGGGATGAAGTATAAATAGCTATCAGCCCTTATCCGAAATTGGTTTAAAGATGGTTTAAAAAGGTTCAGAGTTTGTGTTTCGGACAATAGCTATTTTATGTCCAGTAACTTTGACATTGGCATTTTGAAAGCCTTGGCAAGTTTATGTATTGTAACTAAGCTTGGGCATGTTGGGTCTTTTGATTCAAGGTATTGGATGTTTTTATAAGATATTTCTGACATTTCAGCAAGTTTTTCCTGAGTTAAACCATTCTTAAGCCTCAATTCTCTGAGACGTTTTGAAAAGCTTTTTACTATCGGATATTTGTTTTTCATGGAGAGATTATAATACGGATATTTTATTCTTCACACCGAATGCGTTAGGTGTTTTTAGCTTTTTTGTTTATATATATTTTTTGTGTGTTAAAATCTCTTCTTATGAAAGAAATCAAGAAAAATCCAGTTTATCGGTATTTACTTATACTTACAATAGCTTCTGCTGCAGGTTTGCAGGGGTGGCGTACGTTATTTAATAATTTTGCTGTAGAAACTGTAAGTTTAAATGGGTTCCATATTGGTATTATACAGTCTGTAAGAGAAATACCGGGTTTTTTGACTTTATCGGCCGTGATTTTACTTATTTTTATAAAAGAGCATAAACTTTTATCTTTATCGGTGCTTTTTATGGGGGCGGGTATTATGCTGACAGGTTTTTTGCCTTCGTTTTACGGGCTTATTTTCACAACATTATTGATGAGCTTTGGTTTTCACTACTACGAAAGTACAAACCAGTCGTTAATATTGCAGTATTTCGATGAATATCAATCACCTCTTGTTATGGGTAGCCAACGCAGTATGATGTCGCTTGTTTGTATTATGGTAGGTGCGGCTATTTTTTTCTTTTCTTTTATACTTTCGTATAAAATCATGTTTTTGATAATCGGCGCTATGGTTTTTTCTTCCGGTATATGGGGATTTTTTAATAAACCATTTTATAAAGAAAACCTTATTCAGCAGAGAAAGCTGATCTTTAAACGGAAATATTCTCTTTTTTATATATTGACTATGCTTAGTGGCGCAAGACGCCAGATATTTATGGTATTTTCAGTTTTTCTTTTAGTCAAGAAGTTTGGATTTACGATACAGCAGGTAACGGTGCTTTTTTTAGTTAATAACGCTATAAATTATTTTGTCGCGCCTGTTTTTGCCAAAGCAATAAAACGTTTCGGAGAACGTCCTGTTTTGTTTTTTGAATATATGAGTCTTATAGTGATTTTTTCTGCGTACGCGTATTGCCCGTATAAAAATGTGGTTGCGTTGCTATATATATTAGATCATGTTACATTCAACGGATCAATGGCCATACGAACATATTTTCAGAAAATTGCCGATAAAAGAGATATTTCTTCAAGTACTGCCGTTAGTTTTACTGTAAATCATATAGCGGCGGTAATATTGCCGGTTATCGGGGGATATCTTTGGACAATAAATTACAAAATACCATTCATCGCGGGGACTATCTTGGCAGCGCTTTCCTTGTCTGCAGCCTGTTTCATAAAGACTAAATAATATTTCCATAACCAAACGCTGTTATTACTAAGTCAAGATGTTAATCTTTTATAACGCGAAAATGTTAAGTTTTAGACTTTGCATAATTCATACTTTCTTTAGCTTCGAATAGCTTCTTTACATTTCGAGTGTTGCTTGAAATGTAAAGTTAAAGGATAAATCTGGAGAATTAATTAGCAAAAAAGGGCGCTGTCCCCTTTAAATAATAATTATAAACTTTTTCAATATCTTCACGACAAGTTAGCTAACGACTATGGACTATTTACTGGCGGAGCCATAACCAAGCGCTTTACACCGAATGTATTGGGTGATATAATTGTGGTGTTTGTCGGCCTGTTGCCATAAAGGAATTATAATGCTATTCAGAAAAAATATTTTGTTTTCAACAACACGTCAATGGAATCCGGGGGATGAGTTCATATTGCATGGGATTATTCGTTTGTTTAAATATATTTTAGATGATTTTAATCCTGTTATTTTTAACAGAAATCCAGAAATAAAACATCCGGAGGGTTGCGAATTCAACCTGCAGCTTAAACTGCCGTCATTTAACACAAAATTTATACGTTCCGGTAATTATGATAATTCGTTTAAAAAGAAACTTATCAAAGATGATTTTATTGATCTTGTAGTATTTGCGGGGACTCCGGAGTGGGCGGGTAAAAAAATGAAAGTTCTATACAGGTTTATAAGAAAGCATTCTTTATCGACTATTTATTTAGGGATAGGCGCAGGATCAAAGGATTTTACCTTTGAAGATATAGATGCCGAGTATAAAAGGATTATTAATAAATCATTATTGATAACTGTACGTGATAGTATAACTGAAAAAGCTTTAAAATTTCTTGCTCCTGTATATCTTCCGTGTCCTGCTTTTCTGGCTGTGCCGGACGAACGCGAGAAGGAAGTTAAGGCGGTAAAAAAAGTAGGACTTATCTATATGGCGGATACCGGTGTCAGATCAAATTCTCTAAGTGAAGATATGTATTATTTTTTATTAAGCTTCTATGAGATAATTATAAGTAAATTTTCTGATAACATCAAATTTGAGTTTGTGTGTCATTATGTGAACGAACTGGCGTTCTTTGAACGTGATTTTCCTGAGAGAGTTTGTCATTACTCATATGATTCAAAGGACTATATTGATATATACAGTAAGTTTGATCTTGTTGTGGGGCCGAGAGTTCATGGCATAGGCCTGGCGGCATCATTGGGTATACCCGGTATAAATATCCAGCATGATGCTCGTGCTTGTACTTGTTCGGCTTTTATGTCTGAAATTATCGATGCATCTGCCGGAATAGGGAAAGCAATTGAGATTTTTGATAATATGCTCATTCGAGTAAGGAATGATAACCTAAGTTCTAAAATACTTTTTCGCAAGAGAGAAGTTTTTAATGAATATATTGAACTTTTGAAACCGATACTGATAGATTATTTTAAATAAAACATTTTTGGTTCTTTTTTCCTGATGCTATAGTCTTGTTTTTGTTGTAGCTTAAAGGTTCTAATGTATAATAATAGCTGTTAATTGCTGCGGATGAAAAGTGTTAAATAAGTTGATATAAGAAGGTCTTATGGCAGGCTATGATGTTGTTGTTGTAGGGGGCGGGGCATCGGGGATGATGGCGGCTATTATGGCAGGTACGCGTAATAAGCGTGTTTTATTGATAGAAAGAAATAACGGGTTGGGTAAGAAACTGCTTATGACCGGAAATGGAAGATGTAATATTACTAATTTTAGTGATATCGAGAGTTTTTTGTCTAAATTCTCCGGTACACCTGATTTTTTGCGAAATGCTTTTTCTAAATTTTTTAATACTGAGCTGATTGCGTTTTTTGAGAATTCAGGGCTAAAGTTTAAAACCGCTGATGACGGGAGTTTAAGGGTTTTCCCGATTACTGATAGAGCAGCGGATGTTCTTAAGATATTGGATTTCCGGTTAAGAGATGGAAATGTAGATATTGTATTTAATGAGCGGGTCAAAAAAGTATTTCTCAAAAATGGGACAGTCTGTGGTGTTATGACTTTTTCAGGAAAAGTCTTTGATGCTAAAAAAATAGTCCTTGCGACAGGCGGGTGTTCATATCCGGGCACAGGGTCGACAGGAGATGGTTATAATATAGCTAAAGCGTTAGGGCATAAAGTTGTAGCCGCTGTTCCTGCTTTGGTGCCGGTATGTATTAAAGAGCCGTTTGCAAGGGATTGGCAGGGTATAACGTTAAAAAATATCAGATTAACTGTTTTTGCCGATAATAAGAAAATGATATCATGCTGTGGGGATATCTTGTTTACGCATTTTGGTTTATCCGGGCCTTTAATACTTGATGTTAGTTTCGATATTGTCAAAGCACTAAGGCTGAAAAAAACTGTTGAACTCGGTATTGATTTTTATAACAAGTCGGGCAATTTCGATAATCTGGAGACGGAACTGATCAAATTATTTACTGTTGCTTCCAAAAAGAGTATTAAAAATGTTTGTCGTAAATTTTTGCCGTTACGAATGATCTCAGGGTTTTTAGATTATTGCAAAATTAATTCAGGGCAAATGGTTTCATATATCACTGTTGATGAACGCAGACGTTTGACTAATGCTTTATCAGATTTAAGATTGACGGTTACAAAGCCGTTATCTGTAAAAGATGCAGTCGTTACGGCCGGAGGGGTTGATTTGAAAGAAATAGATCCTAGAACTATGGGCTCTAAAATCATTAATGGTCTTTATTTTGCCGGTGAATTACTGAATATTGATGCGAAAACCGGAGGGTATAATCTGCAGGCAGCATTTTCGACCGGTTGGGTTTGCGGGATGAGTGTTTAGCCGGAGAGTTTTACAATATATAATTTTATGGTTTTGATGTTTTAAGTTTAAGCTGTATGTGTTTTTTGGATTTTTGCCGGAAGAATAAAAAACGGCCGATGTTTTTTTAGTTAATATGGTAAAATAAGAATATATGGAAAATAGAACTAATAAAGCAAATAAAATTACTTTTTTGGGTTTATTGGTTAATATCTTTTTAACTTTATTTAAGTTGTTTGCCGGGATTGCCGGTAAAAGTACTGCGATGCTTGCTGATGCTTTTCACTCTTTATCGGACTTTGCTACGGATATTATTATTTTACTGGGTTTCAGGTTTGTTGATAAGCCGGTTGATAAATCACATGATTACGGGCATGGTAAGATAGAGACATTATTGTCGGTTATTATCGGCGTTCTTCTGGGGTTTGTGGGGGCCGGTATTTTTCGCGCGGGTATTGACCGTATTTGGGATGCTTATAATGGTTATACTATACCGGCACCGAAATGGATAGCATTTTACGCGGCAATTGTTTCCATATTAACCAAAGAAAGCTTATATCATTATACGAATATTGTAGGCAAGAAAATAAACAGTCAGGCTATTATAGCAAATGCGTGGCATCATCGGTCCGACGCGCTTTCTTCCGTGGGTGCTTTGTTGGGAATAGGCGGAGCTATTTTTCTCGGCGAGCAATGGTATATACTTGATCCGATCGCTGCTGTTGTAGTGAGCTTTTTTATTGTTAAGACGGCTGTTGTGATATCTTTTAACGCGTTTAATGAACTTACCGAGGCTTCGTTGAGCGATGAGACGGAGCATAAGATATTGGATATTATTAGGGGTGTGTCAGGCATAAGCTCGCCTCATAATTTAAGGACAAGGCGTATAGGCAATTACATAGCCATAGATGTTCATGTAAGAGTCGATAAAAGGATGAATATTACTGAGGCGCATGATATTTCCGTAAAGGTAGAAGATAGGATAAAAGAAGAGTTTGGCGAAGGTACTTTTATTTTGGTACATGTCGAGCCGGAACATTAATATTAAAACAAAATATAAATTTTGGGTATAAATATGAATAAAGTCTTTTTTATCGTTGAAATAGGGAGAATTTTTGATAAGGATAAATATGACTATTATATAAAAAATGTTGGTGGAATAATAAATTCTTTTGGAGGAAGATATATAGTGCGGAGTAACGATGTAGTTTCGTTTACAGGCGATGCGCCGCAAAGATGCATTATTGTTGAGTTTACTTCTCAAGACGCTGCAGATCGATGTTTTTCATCTGCTGAATATTTGAAGATCAAACATTTTAGAGAAGAAAGCACCGACTCACGCGCTTTTTTTGTTAGAGCTTAATATGAGTTTTTGAATAAGGATGTATTAGAATGTGCACAATAATTCTTTTAACTATCTCAAATATTTTTATGACTTTTGCGTGGTATGGGCATTTGAAATACAAGAGCGCGCCACTATTTACCGTAATAGTCTTGAGTTGGATGATAGCTTTTTTTGAGTATTGTTTCCAGGTGCCGGCAAACCGTATAGGGCATGGTGTCTTTAATGCCGCACAATTGAAGATTTTACAAGAGGTTATTACGCTTATTGTATTTTCTATTTTTTCTGTATTATATTTGAAAGAAGAAATGCGATGGAATTATATTGTAGGTTTTATGCTTATGGTCGCGGCAGTTTTTTTTATTTTTAAAAAATGGTGAAATTTTGAAGATTGATATTAGATCTTATAAATTGTTTTTTATATTTATTGTTTTAGGCGTTACGCTGTTTTCCGGCAACGTTAAGGCCCGGGCTGATGAACTTGAGGATTATAAGATCAAGATTGGAGTTGCCTGGCAGGGTTCTGCTGACATGCAGGACCGTTTGTCTGCCGGTTTGCTTAATAAGCTGAAGGCTGAAGCTCCGCAGATAGAAATCGAATGGCAAAAAGAATTGAAAGATATGGAGGCTCTTGACGTTGTAGTAAAACGTTTTGAAAAAGAAAAAGACGGGATGGTTATTTTACGTTCTAATGGCGCTGTATATTTGAGAGACAATCCACCGTCTATTCCGGCCTTTATAGGAGGCTGTAACGACCCTTTTATGCTTGGCGTTGTGGGCGGGATTAACAGCTCTCAAGGTATGATAACGGGTGTTACTTATGCCTTGTCGTATAATTCTATTTTTTTAACATTCAAGAGATTATTTCCCAAGATGAGTTCTTTATTATTAATATATGAGGAAGGTCATCCCGGTGCGCTTGTGGATAGAGCAGGTACAAAAAAGGCTGCGCAGGGTTATGGGATTAGATATAATGAAGTAGGCATATCGAATATGCAGGAACGCTTGGATGCAGTTAATGAGTGGAAAGACAAGGTTACGGCTATAGTCTTGGCTAATAATTCGTTGGTTTTTGATAATACCGGCCCGGTAGTAGAAGCTGCAGGGGAGACGCCTGTATTGGCTTATAGCGATGCGGCGGTCAAGGACGGCGCATTATGCGGGTTCTCGGCTAATGACGAGAAGCTCGGTGAAATCCTAGCCGAAAGTATAATTGATGTGTTTTTAAACGGCAAAGAAATTAAGGATATTCCGATAAAATATGATGAAAGCCCTGAAGTTTATTTAAATTTAAGAACTGCTGATAAATATCGCCTTTTAGTCCCGCCGTCAGTATTAAAGATATCCATTATTGTAGATGGTGGCAATATCTCCGCGCAAGAGTAACTATCTCCACTAATTTCGTATTTTTTTGGGTCTTATCTTGAAAAATACCAGAAAATAAGTTATAATAAGGTATTATACAGACAAAATTGCAAATAGGAGGATGTATGGTTAGAAATCCTGTTATGACAACAAGAGAATTGGCGTCGTATATTAAGTTAAATGAGAAGACTGTAATTCGCATGGCGCAAGATGGAAAGATCCCAGGGGTTAAAATAGGTAACCAGTGGCGTTTTCATTTGGAAACGATAGACAGGTATTTACAGTCGGATCTTATGGATTCTTCAGATCGTGATCTTGATCTTATCATAAGTACAAGAGATGAGATCATTCCTTTATCAAGGTTAACTGCGTCGGAATTCATAAAAATAGATTCCAAGGCCGGGACATCTAAAGAAGTGCTTGATGAGTTGGTGCAGATTGCCAGTAACGGAAACTTAATTCATGATAAAAATACGCTTATTAAAGAATTGAAAAAAAGGGAGAAAATGCTAAGTACTGCCGTGGGTAACGGGGTAGCTTTTCCTCATCCTCGTAACCCATCATCTGAGATCTTTCGGGAACCCAAAATTGTTATTGTCTGTCTTAAAAACGGTATCCAGTGGCATGCGCCTGATAATAAGCCGGTAAGTATATTTTTTATGCCTTGTGCGCTTAATGAGTTTGTGCATGTAAGGCTTTTGGCAAGAATATCGCGTCTGCTGCATGCTAAAGGTGTTGTAGAGCAAATACTTGCGGCAGGCAGTAATGAAGATATTATGCGTATATTAATGGAATTTGATAAGAGATATTTAATGCTCATCAAAGGAAGAATAGAATAAATATATATTAAGGAATTCTGTATGAATATACTTTTGTTGGTAGGTGTTTCATTATTTTTGGGGATACTTGGCGGTAATTTTTTCAAGCTTATCAGGGTGCCGCAGGTTGTAGGGTACATAATTATAGGCGTGTTTTTGGGCAGTTCGGTGTTTGGTGTTTTTGATTCTCAGGAACTTGAAGTTTTTGCTCCGTTAATTAATTTTATATTAGGTATTATAGGTTTTTTGATCGGGGCGGAATTGAAGAGTGAGGTTTTTAAGAAATACGGTAAGTCTATCTATTTTATCCTTATAAGTGAGGGGATGCTTGCGTTTATTCTTGTTTTTGCCGCGGTTACGCTTGTTACTAAAAAGATCTATTTGGGATTGCTTTTCGGGGCAATAGCATCAGCTACTGATCCGGCGTCGACTGTTAATGTCTTATGGGAATATAAGTCGCGCGGCCCTTTGACTACTACGTTGACATCTATCGTTGCGCTTGATGATGGGCTGGCACTTATTTTATATGGGCTTGTAAGTGTATTTTCAAAAGCTATGATTGCTAATGAAAGTTATTCATTATTAGGATTGATAGGCGGGCCGTTAGTGGAATTGTTTAAATGTGTCTTAGTAGGCGCATTAGCCGGTATAATATTGGTACGAATCATTGCGAGATTTGCGAAAGACGCAGTTTTGTCTCTTTCGCTGGGGGCGGTGGCTGTTGTTGTCGGGTTATCAATATATCTTCATTTGGATTTGATTCTTACCAGTATGATAATGGGTGCTGTTATCACGAATATTATTCCCAAAATAAGTGAAGCTTTGTTTGCCAGAATAAAAGAATTAACTGTACCTTTATATGTTTTTTTCTTTGTTTTTGTCGGTGCAAGTCTTGATATACATGTTTTTAAACAAGTTTCTCTTATAATGATAGTTGTTGTTTATTTATTTAGCCGCAGTGCCGGTAAGATATTTGGAGCAATGTTCGGTGGCTGGTTGGCGAAAGCTAAAAAAACTGTTACCTTGTATAGCGGGTTGTGTCTTTTTACGCAGGGAGGAGTTGCAATAGGGCTTGCTATGTCTATAAGTCATAATTTTACAAGGATAGGCCCTAACGCCGCGCAAGTGGGTTCTATTATTGTGACTGTTGTCGCGGCGACTACTTTTGTTGTTCAATTGATCGGGCCTATATTTGTTAAGTTTGGGATTGTCAAGGCAGATGAGGCGTGGCGGAATGTCACGGAAGAAGACATAATAGAAAACAGCAGAGTAAGTGATTTTATGCGCGAAGATTTTTCTTTTATTAAAGAAAATGAGAATTTTGATAAGATTATGGAAGTCGTTCAGGAAAGAGACGCATATCATTTTCCGGTAGTTAATAATAGAGGTGAGCTTACTGGGCTGATCTCTTTGGGGGGATTAAGAAGTATTTTAAGAGAAACACAGTTGAGTAATGTTATTTTGGCTAAAGATGTCGCCGCGCCTGTAAGGACTTTTCTCTATCCCGGACAGCCGTTAAGAGAAGCTTTTGAGATATTCGATAAAAAACAGCTGGACTATCTACCTGTTGTCAAAGATGAGGACTCCAGAAAAATAGTAGGTGTACTGGAATATCGTGCTTTAACCAAAAGTGTAAGCCGAAAGACTTTAGAGCGTCAAAAAAGTCTTGATGCTACGAATCCCGCATAAACATTTACATTTGTAAAGTTTTATTTAGAAAAAACTATGCTATATTGTTTTATATGTTAATTAACGTGTAGAGGGAGGTGTATTGTTATGGATGATTTTATGAATGCGGCAATAGAAGAAGCGATGAAAGGGCTGGCAGAAGGAGGAATACCTATCGGAGCCGTTATTGTTCACAGAGATAAAATAATAGGTCGCGGGCATAACAGGCGTATACAGAAAAATAGTGTTATACTTCATGCGGAGATGGATGCTTTTGAGAACGCCGGACGTCAACCGGCATCTGTATACAAAGAATGTACTTTGTATACTACACTTTCGCCGTGCGCTATGTGTTCGGGCGCTGCCGTTTTATACGGCGTTAGAAAGGTCGTGATAGGTGAGAATAAGACTTTTATGGGTAAAGAAGATTATCTTCGTTTAAATGGGATAGATACGGAAGTCTTGCAAGATGAAAATTGTATAAATATGATGAAAGAGTTTATTGCTGAAAATTCTGAGGTGTGGCATGAGGATATTGGTGTTTAGACTGTTCTTTTAAGTTCGTTAAATATTATTTGAGAGAGATTCGTCCTGTTTATTGTAACTTTTACTTTTGAATCTTTTGTCGTGATTATTGTTTTGGTTTCTTTTGTGTCCCACGGGGTTTCGCTTAAAGTTATCCCCATAAATGACATCTGCTTGACCAGATTATATATTATTTGTGTAAGATCTTTGGTATAGCTTCCCGAAAAGATTATTTCATCTATCCCTTCGAGTATTGAGAGCGCCTCACCGATGTATTTCAATATTTGTGATTCGTATATCTTAAAAGCCAGTGTTATTTTTTTATCCTTACCGTATAAAGGTGTAAGCTCTGCAACAGAGAGGTTGTATCCTGTTATCCCGAAGAATCCGCTTTCATTTTTTAATATCTGATCTATCTGATAAAGCGAAAAGCCGTGATTTTTCATTAGAAAAAGGATCATGCCAAGGTCAACGTCTCCGCATGATGTTTGTGACATTATGCCTTCAAGCGGAGTGCGCCCAAGACTTATCGAATAAGGTTTATTATTTTTTATAGCACATACGGTAGACTGTTTATCCAGGATTATTGAAATAAGTTTGACTTGTTTTTTTACAAGATCGGAGTTTGCTTTATGGTATAGCCCATGGAATCCGTATTTTTTTATATTATTCTTTTTTTGGATGTCCCATGGGAGTGAATAGTATTTTTTTGTTTTAGGAAGGCAATTGAAAAAAGAAGTATCGAAGAATGCTATAAGCGGGATTTTTTTCGATGATTGAACAAATGCCTTCAAAAGACGCAGTATGAAAGAGATATAGAGCGGTGAAAAGTCTATGAGCTGTAAGAATTTTTTTAAGAATTCCTTGTCAATTTTAGCGGGAGAAGAGAAAATGTCGCCGCCAAAAGCGATCTTGAAACAAATTGCGTCTATGCGTTCTTTGCCGTCAGGATGCTCTAATATTTTTAAAAGCTCATTAGGCACTTCCGATTCTTCAACACCGGTGAGTATGAGATTACCTGATGAGAGTGGATTTTTATTATTAAAATAAGTTATTTTTATTTCTTTTAGGGCAGGTTCAATTATTATTACCATGTGTGTACTCCTTGTAAGCTTCACGGGCGATCATAACCTCTTCATCAGTCGGCAGTATAAATATTTTTGTTTGGGATGATGGTGTGGATATCTCTACAGTGCCTTTGTTATAATTATTGTTTTTTACCTTATCAATCTCTATGTCCATAAATTTCAGGCTTGAGCATATTTTCTCTCGCAGAAGCGGGACGAGAACTCCCAATGAATCAGTGAATACTATAATATCGGGTTTTTGTAATAACAAGCTATAAAAGAATACGTATTTCTTTACACGTTGGGAATACATATCAAATGCCATTTTTGCTTTTTGGTCCTTATTTATCATTTCTATCGCGTCCCGCAGATCGGATGAGAATTTTAGTATCCCCAGTATGCCGCTTTTGTAATTAAGTATTTCTTCTGTTTCTTGTATCGAAAGGTTTTCTTTTGACATCAAATAAAAGACAGTCCCGGGATCGAGATCTCCGCAGCGGGTATTCATCATAAGGCCTTCAAGCGGTGTAAACCCCATGGAATTATTGATTGATTTGCCTTTATCTATGGCACATACGCTTGAACCGCCGGTGCCCAAATGACAGCTTATTATTTTTTGTGTATTAACAGGTTTTTCCACAAAGCGACAGGCCTCCTGCATTATGTATTTGTGTGATATCCCATGAAAACCTATTTTCTTGAGATTATATTTTTTACGTAATTTTTCAGGTATAGCGTATGTTGAGAATTCCTGGGGTATGGTTGAATGGAAGGTGCTGTCGAAAACTATAAGCTGCGGTTTTTTCTTGAATTTCTCAGAACATAAGGCTATCATTTTATAAGATATCCCGTTATGTATAGGCGCAAGGTCAAGGGTCTTTCTTAATTTTTTTAGGACGGGTTTTGTTACAAGGGTAGTGGAACGAAAGCTGTTGCCAGGGTGAACATAACGATGCGCGAAGATGTCGAAATTTATCGCTTTATTGAGTTTCCCGTCGCGTTTTATCAGAACCATGACTTTTTTGAAAGCTTCATTATGGTCGGACAGTATTGTTTTTATACGTTCTTTTTTTTTGCCGATATAATGATTTATCATGGAACTTTTTTGCCCGTGTGTGCCTATACGTTCAGCTTCACCATATAATAATATTTCTTGCGAGGGCATATTAAATATTTTATATTTAAGAGAAGAACTGCCGCAGTTGAAAACTAAGATGTTAATATTTTTCTTAGATATCATTGTCGTTCCATCCGAATGCCGGCATACCTATGTTTCTGTTTACTATAAGAGATGCTGCGCATATTGCTTTTATAAGTTCATCTATTTTCAGTGATTCAAAACCGGAATTTATGACGTTTTCGTTTCCTGCGCCAAAACCTATTGTGGGTATTTTTAAAATACCTTTAGTGTATGAGCCGGCGGTCAGTATATCTTTCCAGTATCCGGTTTTTGCTTTGATGTTATTTTCATTTAAAACTTCAAGAGTTTTTAGAACAAATGGATTGTGGCTTTCCATTGACCAAGGTAAGACTTCCTTTTTTAAAGATATATCTACTTTAGGGCTGATTTTTATTTTTTCTCTTGATACAGCTGTGTTTATGCTTAAGTTTGAGTTCTGTCCGTATACACTTTTTGCTATAGTTTTTGCTCGGTTGAGTATTTCCTGAAGATTTTCTTCCGGGATGAACACGCGTTCGGCTATTATCTTAAATTCACTTGGGTTTTCTGCCGTTTTGTAGCCGTTATAATTAACGTCTTTTATCTTAAGGTTAGCTTTGCCTAAAGTTTGACTAGTTGGCAGGGTCTTTGATAATTTTTCAAGCTCATTAATAAGAGGGAACATGGTTCCTAATATATTAAAACCTTTATTTTCTACAAAATTGCGGTTAATATCTCCTTTGACGATTATTTCATATTCCATCTGGCCTTTGTGCCCGAGGTAAACGTTAAAATCCGTAGGCTCACATAATATTATTCCTTTGATTTTTTTGATCTCTGAGCGTAAGAATGAATCAAACAGATATTTTATCCCGAACTCACATGATTCAAATCTCGGGACACAGCAGACAATGAGATCCCCCTCAAGAGGCAGAAGAGATCTTTTTATCAGAGCACCCGTGTAAAGGCTTGATATTATACCTGCTTTAAAACGAACCATATCGGTTTTAAAGCCCGGCAGTTTTTCGTTTTGGTTAGGTATGTCGCAATGAGATATCAGCGATATATTCTTTTGGGATTTATAACCTTTGATGATACCTACTATATTGCCGAATTTATCGCTTGATATTTTATCAAATTCAAGTTTTTTCATTTGATTTTTCATGGTACCGGTAAATTCGGTTATGTTATCTCTATGCAGATTAAAGTCGCTTATCCAGTTAGAAAAGTCTGTTATTGAATCGCGTAATCCTTCTGATTTTAATTTAAACACTTTTTTCATTTGTATCTCCTGTTTTGTATTACTTAACAATATTAAGTTATTATTAACACTTATGGCAAAAAATTTTAGAAAGTAGGGGGTGTGACTACCCAGACAGCTTCTGCCTTTTCTTTACCCAGATTTTTGAAAGAATGGGCGATATTGGAATTGAAGTAGATGCTGTCGCCTTTTTTTAATACATAGCGGGTGTCGTTCAGCGTAATCTCTATAGAACCTTTTAATACAAGTACGAATTCCTGTCCGAAATGTTTATAGCCCATGTTTCCGGAAGATGCGTGTTCGTCAAGTTTAAAGAGTAGAGGTTCCATCTGTTTGTTGGCATCTTTTGATGTCAAAAGGAACATGCTGACTCCCTGGCTTACTTCTGTTAGTTCTTTGCGTTCATTTTCTCTGACTACCGGATTATTTTCAATCATCTGGTTTTCACCTATCAGATTACTTATTGTTGTTGAAAGAGCATTAGCAATATTTTTTAACGTCGACAGGGAAGGTGAAGATTTACCTCTTTCTACTTGTGATAGAAAACTTGCGCTTACACCTAGTTGTTTTGCCATAGTGCGAAGAGTTATCCCTTTTTCTTCCCGTAACTGTTTTATATGAATGCTTGTAATTTTCATTTAGGCGAGTATATAATATAAAATCGCGCTTGTCAAGTATTAATTAACAAATTGTAAAAAAATAAGTAATACTTAACACTTATATTTATTGGTAAATATTTGTTTTTCAATAAAACGTTGATAAATATAGGCTATAGCTTATGGATGTCATTCTTTGACTGTTTCGCAGTTAAATTTACAGACTTGTCCCAATTCATCTTTCAGGAGTTCATTTTCGGGGTCTATGGACTGTGCTTTGTTTATATAGAATTTGTATTTTGCTTTATCTTTTTTTGCTTTATATATTTGGGCTAATCTAACGTATGCGTCTGTAAGTAAGGGGTCTTTTTTTGTGCATTTTTCAAAATATTCAACAGATTTTGTTATGTCGCCGCCTGCTATTTTTGGAGCTAAAAAGTAGAAATTACCCAGTCCGAATAGAACTTCCGGGTCATTGGGTTTAAGTGTTTCGGCACGTTTAAGGTTAGGTAGGACTTGTGTGCCATTGATTATTTTTGCCATAGGGCCGCCTTTGGAGGCAATTAGTCCTTTGGCTCCTGCGTATATAGTGTACGCGCGTGCAAGGGTGTCTGTATCGGAACGGGCCGGGCCGTTTTTTATTACTGTTATCGCCAGACGTTGTACTTGTTTAAAATCGGCTTGTGTATATTTTAAGTAAGCAAGACTTATATAAGCCGGTGAAAAGAACGGATGTTCTTCTATTATTTGTGCTAATATTTTTTCGGAATCGGTATAATACTTTTGGCGTCTTAATATTTCGGCCAGGCCCCACTGTGCCTGGAATATTGAAGGATCATTTTTTATTATACGAAAGAATATTTCTTGTGCGTCGGTGTCTTGCTTGGCGTTTAGGTAGATTATAGCTAATGAATATAATTTTTCCACAGATCCCGGGTCTGAAGCGGCGGTTTTTAAAGATTCGTTAATAGTTATAGATCTGGCTTTTTCATGTATTTTCAGCCAGTCTAAAGGATAAACTACATGTGTATAGAGAAGTGTTGCCAGAGATGTTAGCAATATTATTTTATTTATATTCATATACAAAAGCAATCATGTTTATTTGTTACTTTTTGTTTTTGTATGTTTCCCATAAAAGTATACTACAGGTTATCATACTGAATCCGAAAAGAAAGTCTTCTATTGGAATGGTGCCTATCCGTAGGCCTGAAAAATGTAATGGGTTATAAAATACAATATTTTTTGTTAATGCGCCGTTTACCAGTATTTTGAATCCGAAGATGATGAGTAGAAAGATATAGTATAACTTTTGTTTTAAAAGTTTTGTGTTACTTTTAATGTTAATTATTATGGTTAGTATTACTGAGATAACAGCTAATAAAGTATATTCGCTCATTTTATTCTTTTCCTGATATATTTTAGAGCCTCCCAAGTGAAGATACAACAGAATGGTATGACTATAAAGAATAGTATTTCCTCTAATGGGAGAGTGAGTATACGGACGGCCCATACTTTTGCAGAGTTGAAATACCAGTGACCGCGTTTTACCGCGACGATATCCCATATGCCGAAGATTGTTAATGTGCCGCATAAACTTATGATAAGTGCTTTTAGGTTTTTATAAAAATTTAATGGAGGATAGAAACTCAATATTAATGGAGCTATGCCCGAAACTATTAATATTAAAAAATAATCTGACATTAATAACATTTTATTAAGATATGTTTTATTTAGCAAGTTAAATTATTGTTGGATTTTTGGGTATAGTAATATAAAATGATTTTTATGGAGAAACTGATTGAAGAAGGTTTTAGAAAAGCGAAAAAAATAACGGCGGTTCATGCCAGGACGTTTTATTTTGCTTCGCATTTTCTTGATAGAAAAACACGGCAGGCCGCATATATTTTATACGCTATATGCAGAATAAGCGATGATAGTGTCGATTCTGAGACAGGAAGCCGGGAAAAACTCGATATTATTAAAAATAAGATAGAGAGTGCCTACGGCATGGTGGCTTTAGATGATCCGTTGCTTTTAGCGTTCAGAAAGGTTGTAGATGAGTATAATATACCGAAGGTCTTTTTTGATGAATTGATACACGGTATGTATATGGATATTGAAAAAACCCGGTATCGTAAATTTCAGGAACTTTATACTTATTGTTACAGGGTGGCAGGTGTTGTCGGTCTTATAATGCTTGAGTTGTTCGGGTATAAAGATGAAATGGCAAAGAAATGTGCCGTTGATTTAGGTATTGCTATGCAGCTTACTAATATCTTGCGTGACATAAAAGAGGATTTCGATAGAGGAAGGGTGTATCTTCCTTCTTATGAGATGACAGAATATGGTATTACGCCTGAGCATTTACGTGATGCTGCTGTCGATGACAGGTTTGTAGACTTTTTGAAGTTTTATGTAAGGCGTGCACGGCGGTATTATTCATCTGCCGATGAAGGTATAAGATTTATAAGTAATAGCCGTGCCAGGTTTGTTGTTTATCTTATGAGTGAGATTTATTGCGCGATACTGACAGAGATAGAAAAAAATAATTATGACATTTTTTCAAGACGTGCGCGGGTGAGTTTATTAAGCAAGCTTTTTATTTTGATGAGAGTTGTATTTAGAAAAGGTTATTTATGAAGGTTAAGATCAATTTAGCTAAATCTTCAGGCTTTTGTTTCGGAGTGAAACGTGCGATTGAAGTGGCTTTGAATACAGCGAAAGAATATAAAGGTTATAAGATTGAGATGATAGGGGATATCGTACATAATGAAGATGTGTGCCGTGGTATCGCTGAGGCGGGGATAAATAAGATAAAGAAGTTGTGTAAAAGTAAGAAGAAGGTTTTTGTAATAAGCGCTCATGGTATTGCATTGGATGTTATCAATAAAGCGAAAAAAATGGGGTATGTCATTGTTGATGCGACGTGCCCGAGAGTCAAAGATATACATAATACGGCTATTGAGATGGAAAAACAAGGCCGTACTATAATAATCATAGGAGATAAAGAACATAGCGAGGTGCGGGGGATAGTCGGTCATTTGAAGAAGAAACCTATTATTATAAATGATGAAAATAATATACCTGTAAAAAAAATTAATAAATTAGCGAAAGTTGGTGTGGTTGTTCAGTCAACGCAAAATGTCAAAAAAATTGACCGGATGTTTAAGATTTTGGGGAAGTGCATGAGTGATGTTAAACTTTGCAATACTATTTGTATACCTACAAAGAGAAAACAGTCTGAAATACGTAAGTTACCGCTTGAAAATGATGTTATTATAGTTATAGGTTCTAAGATGAGTGCTAATACCGGGCGTTTATATGAGATATCCAAAAATATAAATCACAGGACTTATTGGGTACAGTCGGATAAAGGGTTGAAGCCTGTGTGGTTTAACGGGGCTGTGAAGATAGGCATTATTGCCGGGGCATCAACTCCGGACGCTGTGACTCAGAAAGTGATCAACATGATAGAAAGGGCCGCTAACGGTTAATGCCGTTTATCATGTCGGCTACTATGCGTGAGGACGCAATAACAGGCGGTAGCCCGCCGCCGGGTTGTGTGCTTGCTCCTACAAAGTAAACATTTTTAAAGTCTTTTTTATGGTTTTGCGGTCGGAAGAAAGCGCTTTGCATTAGATTATGTGATAATCCGAATGTCGCTCCGTGTAATATGTTATAGCGTTTTATGAAATCTTCGGGATAAAACTTGTGTTCAGTTTCTATAAGATTTTCAATGTCCAGTCCGGAGATATTCTTTATTTTTTTTAATACTTTTTGTTTTATTTTTTCTTCGTGCTCTTTTATGTTGGTTTTAGCGGTTTTCAGATTTGCTACGGGGACGAGTATGTATAGTAGATCTTTATCCCGCGGGGCTAGCGAAGGGTCGGTTACTGTGGGGACATGTATATAGAAAGAGAAATCTTTGGAATTTGTGCTGCCGGTAAAGATGTCGCTCAGATTTGAGTTAAGGTCTTTGGCGAAAAAAAGATTATGATGGTCGAGGTTAGGTATTTTTTGCTTCATGCCCCAGTAGAAGAGCATTACCGAACATGAATATTGGTAATTAGGTATATTTTTTTTGAGGATTTCTTTTTTTGCATATGCATAATCGGCGTTTATTATTGTCTTGCCGGTATCGAGTTCTGCTAATGACTTTATTTCGTTGTTATAGTGAAACTTTGCGCCGAATTTTTTTGCCATATTTTCAAGAGCTTTTGGTATTTCATACATGCCGCCTATAGCGTGAGCTATTTTATCTACATGGTCGGTGTAGCTTATTACACTATAGAGCGCCGGGGTGTTAAACGGAGAGACCCCGATGAACATGGCTTCAAATGTAAAAGCGTAACATAATTTATCTGTGCGGAAGAATTTTTTTGCGAGCTGCCAGTAAGTTTTTTCAAGATGCAATTTTGAGATTAATTTCCAGTATTTCGGGTTTAGCGCATCGTGCGGCGCGAAACATCGGTAAAGAAGGGGTTTGACCGCATTATATATTTTCCCTGTTTCGGAGATGAACTCTCTGTATTTTTTCGAGCTGCCGGGCTCTATACGTTCAAGTTCCTGTTCGGTTTTTTGGTTATCTTTATGGATTGTTAGGGAATCGTTATCGGAGAAGAATATTTTGTAGTTATTTTCAAGTATTTCCAGATTAAGGTAATCGTGTATATTCTGGCCGCAATAATCGAAGATTTCTCTAAAAAAATCAGGCATCATTATGAATGAGGGGCCGGTATCAAACTTGAACCCGTTATCTTCTATCATATGAGCGCGTCCTCCGCATTCACCCAGTTTTTCATATACGTCTACTTTATAGCCATCTTTGGCAAGGCGCGCTGCCGTTGCCAGTCCGCCTATGCCGGCTCCGATTATAGAAATTTTGTCGTTCATTCAGCACCTCCCGGAATTTTTTATTTTTTTCAATATTTTTAAAGCTTTTAAAGCACTTTTTTCTTTGTCTTTTATCTCAAGCATTATATCGAAGTCTAGGGGCGAGGTATCAAGAATGAATTTTTTGAATTTTCGTGTATCGAGAGTCTCGGCATGCGCGCCGATACGTTTATCTTTTGATTGTGAACTGTAGTCCAGCATAAGATGTCCATCTTTTTTAAGCCAGGTCTTTGAAGCTTTAAGAACAGCTTCTTTTAGCGGTTCTTTAGAGTTGTGCAGACTGTGGTGGAAACTGTCGAAAAGGATCGGTATGCCGGTTAGGGAATGTATTTTTAAACAATCGTTTAAAGAGTAAAGGCGTTCGTCGTTTTCTATTACTAGACGTTTTTTTATTTCCTGCGGGAGTGTGTTATAGTTTTTCACGAATCGTTTTATGCTGTTGTCTTTATCTTCGTATACTCCGCCTACGTGTATTTGTATCTTACAGTCATGCGGCAGTTCTAACAGGTCCATTACTTGTGAATGATATAGAAGTTCTCTTATGCTGTTTTCTACTATTTTCTTTTTTATGGCATTAATAAGTACGAATTGGTCGGGGTGCATGGATATTCTTATTTTATTTAATTTTATTTTTTCACCTATTTCAGCAAAGTCCGGACGGTATTTCTTCTGCCATTTAAATTTACATTTTTCATGTGATGCGAAAGGTATAAGTCCTGAGCAGATACGCAGAAATTTTATTTTGTTTTCTATGTTGAAATCTATTATTTCAGAAAGACAGTCCAAATTGGACTCGATTAGTTGTGCTAAGCGAGTTTCTGAGTAGTTTTTAAGCCTGAATGTGTGACTGCTTGTGCACCCTAGTGATAAGTTTAAACAAGGGTAACCGATTTTCATACAAATGTATTATATAATCAAACTACGTTAACGGTCAATGGTTTATATGTTTTGGCTGATTAAAATATTTTTATGTGAATAAAACTTTATGTATTATAATAAATAAACAGTAAGATTAATCTTTTAGCTGAAAGGATGATATGACAGCGTTAGATAGTGATGTTTTGGTTATAGGCAATGCGGGGAAGGAAAATCAGGGCGCGGTTACATTAGACATAGATCCTGCCCGTAACCCCGATTTCGTTTGCGATCTTAGAGTTGTTCCGTGGCCTTTTAAGGATAACCGGTTTCGTGTTATAGTTGCGCATCATGTGATAGAACATATTGACGATATCAAATCTGTAATGGGTGAAATGCATCGTATATGTGCGCCGGGCGGAGAGGTAAGGATAGAGGTTCCGTATCATTCGTCGTGGTGTGCTAAAGACCCGTTTCATAAAGGATTGTACAATTATTTTTCTTTTGACGGTTTTATAGAAGGTGAAAAAACATGGATAACCGGGGATAAATATTCGTGTCTCAAAAAAGAGATAACTTTTCATAAATTTTACCGTTCTTTTTTCCTGCATAAGCTGTTCAACAGATTCCCCATGTTTTATGAAAAGTTTTTTTGTTATATTTTTCCTGCTGAACATTTTAAAATTTTACTTAGTCCTGTGAAATGATATGTTTATTTTTTTACCGGCATTATCATTTTTTATATATTGACCTTAGTTGATTTTGTTTAAAAAAATAATTTGTAATTTTCGGGAATAAAACAGAAGTCTGTCCGTCTAATAGATGAAAGGACAAATGAGCGAAGATATAACGTATATTGATAGGTTTCTTGAGGGTGATGAGAAAGGATTTGAGATGCTGGTAATGAAATATCATAACAGAGCGTTAAATATAGTATATTCGCTTATTGGCAGAGATTCTGAGAGTGAAGATATAGTCCAGGAAGCATTTTGCAGGGTATATAACGGCCTTAAGTCTTTTAAGAGAAGCGCAAGTTTTGCTACATGGTTTTATCGGATAGTTGTTAATATGACATATGATTTTTTAAGGAAAAGACGGAGAAGTGTGGTTAATGATAATGTTATAGAAAATGCCGTTTCGGATACGCCGGGACCGGACGATTTATTGATCATTAAGGAGCGTGAGCGGATAATTAATAAAGCTTTGGCGGCTGTACCGCTGAGGTTCAGGACAGCCCTTGTCCTTAAAGATGTTGAGGGCTTAAGCTATAGAAAAATAGCCGAAGTCTTGAAGTGTCGGATAGGGACTGTCGAATCTAAAATATACAGAGCAAGGCAGTTTCTCAGGAAGGAAGTGGGAAATGTTAGAGGATTTATTCATGAATAAATGCGGAAAGATAAAAAGAATGTTTTCACGTTATGCCGATGGCGAAGCTTCGGACTCGGAAAAAGCTTTGATTATAGAGCATATAAAAAATTGTGATGAATGTAGCAGGGAGCTGGCCGGAATAGTGAGAGTAAAAGACTTGGTTGTTTCTAAACGGAAATTGGCTGTTAATGAAAATCTTATTTTATCACGGATACATTATGAAATCGAGCTTAGGTTCGATGAGGCAAATAAGTTCTCTTTGGAAAAAATGGAGAATTTGTCGCATAGATTTATCCCTGTGCCTATAGCGATGTTTGTTGTATCCCTTTTTTTATTGTTTTTTGTATCTACAGGCAAAGTCCGCTCTGATTTTCCTTTGATAGACGATATTTTTAGCGGAGTACCAGCTAGTAATGAAACAGCATTAGGCTTAGTTTTGGGAATAGAAGATTAAAAAAAAAGGAGGACCGGATGAATAAAAACGGATTATATTTTGCTATCTTTAGTGTATTGTGTGTTCTTGTTGGTATCGTTGTTGGTGCCGGTATATCCAGAATAGCACCTTTCTCTTGTCAGGAGATTCGCAATAAACATCCCGAATTTATGAGGAGGACGGAGCGTTTTATGTGGAAGGGGCATGGCGATGATGCGGGTATGTTAAAATATGGTGATATAGACCGGCATGCTCGGCATGATCGGGTTGGGGAAAAGAGCGATATGATGGCGTCTGGTCCCGGGAACATGGATGTTATGAAAGGGAATATGAGTGATAGGCGTATGTTTAACGATAAGAATCCTGAGGAATTTAAAGAAAAACTTTTTGATATGTTCGTTACAGAACTTTCGTTAACTGATGAACAGCAGGTTAAGGTTAAAGATATTTTGGATAATACACGACGGGAAATTGATAAAATAGGTGAAAACGTCAGGGAAAGTATTATGGAAATAAAAGAAAAAGCTGATAATGAAATTATGAGTAGACTTACATCCGATCAGCAGAGCAAGTTTAAAGAACTTTTAGATAAGATGGAGAAAAAACGCCGGGAGATGGAAAAAAATGGCGGGTTCGGTATGATGGATGGTAGGCCTGGGCCCGGGTTTGGACCTATGTAATGTAATTAAAATTGTCGCTGCGGCTGATATTGTTGCATAATATAGCAGAGATCATTGGAAGGGGGAGCTAATGGGGAGATTAAATAGGATAATTTCAGGCTTGTTCTTTTTATTGCTATGCCTGAATAATGCGTATTCTGATGAGGCGCTTACCTGGCAGGATTGTGTTGTTGAAGCGTACAACAACCATCCTGATCTTATTTCTGCTGCTGAGGATGTTAAGCAGGCTCGTGCGGATAAATCGATAACTCTTAGTACGGCTTTACCGCAAATAAAAAGTACACTTAGCAAAAGCCGTTCAGGGGGCAGCGGGGCAACGGATACAAAAGACAGTTATTCGTATGGGTTGACGGTAAGTCAGTTATTGTTTGACGGATTCAAAACGATAAATGACCTTAGTGAGGCGTCTGAGACCTTGCGTGCCGCGGAATATGAGTATTCAATTGTTTCTTCTAATGTGCGGCTTTCATTAAAGAAAGCTTTCTTTGCACTTTTGAAGGCGCAGGAACTTATAGGTATAACTGAAGACATTGCACAACGAAGAAAACAGAACCTTGAACTTGTAAAGTTACGTTATGAGGCGGGTCGTGAGCATGAAGGCTCGATGTTGACTGCGCAGGCCGATCTTGCTCAGGCGGAATTTGAGGTTGAACAGGCAAAAAGAAGTAAACGTTTGGCGCAAAGGCAGTTAATGAAAGAGCTTGGTCGTGATATTTTTTTGCCGGTTAGTGTTATAGGTGATTTCAATGTAGATGATAAAGTTCTTGATATGCCTGATTTTGATTATTTGGCAGACAATACACCGCTTGTTAATAAATTAATTGCCAAACAGAAGGCAGCTAAGTTCGGGCTTGAATCTGCTAAATCGGATTTTATGCCTGAGATATCGCTTAATGGTTCATGGGGAAAAAGTGATTCAGGATGGCCCCCTGACCCTGAGTCGTGGTCGGCGGGATTGAGTGTTTCTTTGTCCTTATTTGAGGGTGGCAGTAAGATAGCGGGCGTGACTAAGGCTAGATCACAGTTTGAGCAGGCATGTGCTGATGTGAAAAGTCAAAGAGATAGTGTTGTGTACAGCCTGGAAGAAACATGGATGGATTTTCAGGATGCTATGGATAATGTTTTAGTTAAAAAGAAATATCTCGAGGCGTATGTCGCGCGTGCTAAAATTGCTAATGCGCAATATTCGACCGGACTTATATCATTTGATGACTGGATAATAATAGAAGATAATTTGGTTAGTTATAAAAAAGCATTTTTAGATTCTCAGACGGAAATGATGATTGCTGAGGCTGTATGGGTTCAGACTAAGGGAGGAGTATTGATGTATGAAAAATAAGAAAATGGTGTCCATTATAATTTTTGTTGTGGCTATTATATTAATATTCTTGTTAAAAGGTTGTAAAGGACAAGAGAGTGAAGATAGGATGACGGATCTGTCGGTTGGGTATGGGAACATAGAAAATAAAATATCAACTACAGGGACTGTTGAGCCGCAAAACAGGTTGGAGATAATGCCGCCTATTGCCGGGCGTATAGAAGAAATATTAGTTAAAGAGGGACAATTTGTTAGGGAAGGTGATGTATTAGCGTTAATGAGTTCTACCGAACGTGCTGCTCTTTTAGATGCCGCGCATCTTAAAGGGGCGGATGAATTAAAATATTGGGAAAAAGTATATAATGCAACACCTCTTATTGCGCCGATTGACGGTGAAGTTATTGTGCGCTCTGTTGAGCCGGGCCAGACGGTTGCATCGTCGGATCCGATTATTGTATTGTCTGACAGGCTTATTGTTCAAGGGGATGTTGATGAGACCGATATTGGGTTGGTTAAAGTAGGCAGTAAAGCGGTTGTTAGTCTTGACGCGTATCCTGAGATAGTGGTGGGTGGGGTTGTTGATCATATATCTTATGAATCGACGGTAACGAACAATGTTACGATATATGAAGTTGATATCTTGCCTGATACGGTGCCCGATGTTTTTCGCTCCGGTATGAGTGCTAATGTGGATATAGTTACGGAAAGTAAAGATAATGTTTTGCTTATACCTGCTGAGGCGGTTATTAATGATAATGGGGATAAGTTTGTTTTACTTAAGACCGAAAACGGCAAAATCGTTACTCAAAAAATATTTGTTGGTATGACAGATGATAGTAATGTAGAAATCATAGGAGGATTGGTTGAAGGTGATACTATTATCATAAAAAGTGATGGGTATGTAATACCGTCTAAAAAAGAGTCCGGCAGTAATCCGTTTATGCCGAAATTTAATAATGATAAAAAAGAAAATAAGAAATAACAGGATGATAAAATTAAAAAACATTAATAAGACTTATTTGATGGGTGATAATCAGGTGCGGGCGTTGGTAGACGTCAGTCTTAATATCGCACAGGGCGAGTTTGTCGCTATTATGGGCCCGTCGGGATCAGGTAAGTCAACACTTTTGCATATACTCGGGTTTCTGGATCGTCCGGATTCGGGGGAGTATATTCTCAAAGGTAAAGATGTTTCCTCGCTTTCAGATAATGATCTGGCTGATTTACGAAATAGTGTCGCAGGGTTTGTTTTCCAGCAGTTCCATTTATTATCTAAAATGAGTGCGTTGGAAAATGTCATGCTGCCGTTAGTCTATGCGGGTAAAGGGAATCTCAAGGCAAAAGCTATTGAGAAGATAGAGATGGTTGGGTTAGCTGACAGAGCGGATCATCGTCCTAACGAATTGTCAGGCGGCCAGCAGCAGCGCGTCGCGATAGCCAGATGTCTGGTTAATGAACCTTTGATTATTTTTGCAGATGAGCCAACGGGTAATCTTGATTCTAAAAGTGAAAAAGACATTATTAATGTTATAAAAGAGCTTAATAGTCAGGGTAAGACTATTGTAATGGTCACACATGATGCTGAGGTAGGACAAGCCGCTAAACGTGTGATTTGCATGCGCGACGGTGAGATAATTTCAGATAAGATCAATGAGGGCCATGAAAAACAGGATGAATGTGTTTCTCTTGCCGGTAATGATAGTATTAACGGGTATCAACGTGCTAAAGATTTTGGTTTCAACGAAATATCCGAGAATTTCAAACAGGCTGTGCGTGATATTTTTTCTAACAAATTGAGGTCTTTTCTTTCTATGTTCGGTATACTTATAGGTGTAGCTTCAGTTATTGCTATGCTTGCACTAGGGCAGGGCGCAAAAATCTCAATGGAGGAAAATCTTTCATCGTTAGGGACAAATATTTTAACCGTTCGGCCCGGTGCCCGGCGGATGGGCGGAGTATCATTAGAATCCGGGGCTGTTACAAGATTTTCGGTTAATGATGCTGACGCTATAGCTAAAATACCCGGTGTTAAGGCTGTTTCTCCTTCTGTATCAGGTCGTGCACAGGCAGTTTACGGGAACAAAAATTGGAATACGCAAGTCCAAGGTGTCGGGGTTGATTATGAGACGATGAAAGCATCTAAACCTGTTGCCGGGATTTTTTTTACTGAAGAAGATACACGTGCCCGCAGGAAAGTGGCATTACTCGGGCTGACTGTTGCCAAAGAACTTTTTGGCGATAGCAACCCTATTGGTCAAGTTATAAAGATTAACCGTATAAATTTCAAGATTTTGGGTATTCTTCCCGAGAAAGGATCGTCACCGCACGGTGACAGAGACGATACGATACTCATTCCTTATACAACTGCGATGTATCGGTTGTTGGGTGAGGAATATTTAGGGTCTATTGATGTTGAGATAACAGATTTGTCTGTTATGGATGATGTTGAGGAGTCGATAAAGACACTTGTTATTAAACGGCATAGATTGTCCCAAGACAGTGAAAATTCTTTCAATAT
>JAQVMQ010000052.1 GCA_028703535.1 Candidatus Omnitrophota bacterium
GGGATAAGCCGTGGATCTGCACTTTTATTCGACATGAAAGAATGGACAGTGAGTCATATTATTTGTCGTTTGGAGCAGGATGATAGGATCTTCGTATATGGGCTTGACCGCGGTCCGGTAAGGCTTTTTGATAAGACTAAGGCTTGGTATGATACCGGCTGTATTCAAATGGTAAGTGAGATGCATGATAATGTTGATCCAGACCGAGCAGGACTTAGAAATAGGTGTGTATTTGATAAAGATAATAGACCGGATTTGGTTACAATATCACCAGTTTATCCGTTACTTGCTTTTCAAGGAAATTTTATAGAAGGAAAGGCTGATATTAATAGCGGAATTCTTTGGGATGATAGTGAGCAATATATATATTGTGGTAAACAAATAGAAGATATTGGCGGAAAAGATATGAACAAGTTAGCGGCATCTTCTGCTTTGGACTCTGGGTCTGTATTTATAACACAAGAAGAGCGTGATAATGTGGCTGTTAGTGTGAGGAGATTATATCATAGCAGCGCTACTGAAGTCGTACCTTGGATAATGGGTTTGCAGGGTATTCTATCGCAATGGGAATTAAGGCTTGATGTTAAAGGGCAATATCATAGTTTAATAAGAAGAATTTCCAGACTTAGGATTGAGTTGGAAGATGCTATTATGGGGACCTGTGGGTTAAATAGATTGCATAACGATGTTAAGGATGTAACGGGGCGTGTCAATTTACCTATGCGAAGCAATGTAAATGCATGGAATATGCGGCTTAGTATTGTTATCGAAAGTTTTAAAGCTATCCGTAGAGATATTGTCAGTTTGCTTAGTGAAGCTAACGAATTTGAAGTTCTTTCCAAAATGCAGCGTGCTGATGTATTAAAACATTTTGATATGATACTTAAGATATTATTATCAAGCAAAGCTTTGTTTATAGGTGAACGTTATAAAGAGAGGTTGTCGTTTTCCGGTTTAATGGATATTATTCGTAAAGCAATAGAATATGGGACAAGCAATAATGTTAATATTGTTAATCTTGTCCCGGAAAAAGAATTTTATGTATATCTCGAACCGTTTGAGTTTGAAAATGTGGTATCAAACGCAGTTATTAATGCCAGAGAGGCACAGACAGGATTACCCGAAAGGCATCAAAGAATAGTTATAGGATTAAATATCGATGCAGATAGACTTATAATATATATGGCTGACACTGGACTTGGTATAAGCGATGATATGGTTGATAACAAGAATTATGATGGTTGGCCTATAGTAACAGGGTTGAATGTATCTACAAAAAATATTGATAAAGAAGAGTCTTTTGGTGGAACTGACGAATTTAGTATTGTCCGTGGTTTGGGATTGGCCGAGTTTAGGGTTTTTCAAAAGAGTCTTGGCGAGGACGGCAGCGGAAGTATTTATTCTATGACGGAAAATATTATTCCTGAGATATTAGACGAAACTGATATACGAGATTTGGCATTAGGCAAACGAATGATAAGAGGCACTACGATAGTTATACGTGTACCAATGATAAAATATACCGATAGCGTAAGTTCTTCTATCTCTTCGCAGTTTTCTGATAACCATTTTTTAAACCGTGATGTTTTTGAAGTCGGAGCAATGCATGAAATTTCTTTGAACAGCGGGGAGCATGTAACTTTGAAGGGCTTGGTTGTTAAAGATGGACAGGAATATTTGTATTATGTTAACGAGAAGATATTTCCATCTCTAACCCGTGTAGTTATAGCCGATAAGAAGAGCAATATTGTTATAACTTATTTAGTGAATGTTGACGGTGTTGTTATTGGCGCCGAAGGGCATAAATATCATGAGGCCGAAAACTGGTCAAAACTTGCGGTGTATATTGATTTGCCAAAGATTAAAGATGGTCAGCAGGCTTCATCGGTTGTTGGGAATAGGAAATTAAAAATCAGAAAGAACATATATTTTTCTTATAATTTGTTATTTTCAGAAATGGTTATATTGGTTTCTACTAAAGATAAAAATGCAGTTTTTGCAGATACGGTTTTATTGCCGAACTTTTTAAGGCTATATTGGTTTTTCAGGGGATATATAGTAAAGATTGTAAACAACGCAAAAAAAGAAGATCTTAAGGCCGTTATTGTTAACAATAATATAAGGAATATGGCTTTGGTAGGGCACGGTAATTGGACATGCTGGGAAGATAGCGATGGTGTGGTAGTGAAAGAGCACGAAATCTCAAAATGGATAAAAAAACATAAAAAGAAAAGGTTGTTTGTAAATTATTGCTGTGGATCATATCCTTTCGAGCGAAGAAAAGACTTCCATAATAAATTCGGATTTCATGCGGTAGCTGATCCGTGGAATAACTTACGAGGCGATACTACTTTTGATGTAACGCATGTTTTGTTAAAGCCTAGTTTGTTTTCTCTTAAACAATTAGTTACACGCAAAGGTTTATGGGTGAAATTTGTTACTTTTGGTTTTTTTAACGGTTCCATGGCTTTTATTGTATTTGCGGTCTTTCCTCCGCTTATGCTTAGTTCGATGGGTGTTGCCTACAATTTTTCTTGTTTTTCGGCAATAGCAGGTATTATTATCTGGATGGTTGTGGATCTGCGTATGCGGATATCGGAAAAAAGAAGATTTTCCCAGGCACCGCCTAAGACAGAGGATAAAAGAATAATAACGGACGAAGATAAAAATTCAGCAAGCTCACCTACCGGAATAGATATAAATAATTTCATTTTAGATGTTATAAAACAGCACGGGAAGATGTCTGTTAAAATTGAAACTGACTTTTCAGAAACAATAAAAAAGCTTGATATCAGTGAAATAAGCTTGATGTATATAATTGATGAAATATTCGTAAATGCGGTCGGACATTCTCCTGAAAACGGGATAGTCAAAGTAGCGACTTATATGAAAATTATAGACGGCATTGAGTATGTAGCTATTCTCGTGTCAGACCAGGGCATAGGGATAGATTTTGAATTACTCAGAAAAGCTGCATTAAAAGACGGTGTTTTTTCTAAAGGAGAGCTTGAAAGGATAGAAAACAAGGACCTTATCGGCCGGCTTGGTTTGACTACCAGAAGAGAGCATGGGGAAACTGATGGGATGGTTTATGAAATGTCGGAAGAGAAATTCGGCGGACGCGGATTGAGTCTTGTCTTAGAGTTTATCAGGCGTCAAAACGGCAGATTAGAAGTGGTATCAGCGAAAGATAAAGGAACGTCTGTCTACATTTATTTACCGGTGGTTTTGGATGCATTCTCTGTTTCTTCAAGTCTTGTCACGGATAGGCCTGATGTTAATACGGGTTTATACGGCGCGATAAAAACAGTTATAGTTTCAGGGGTTTGCGGTATAGGCAAGAATACTTTATTGAATGTTTTTATGCGCAGGCATAATGATAAGTTCGTTTTTCCTGTATTAACAACTACAAGGAAACCTATGCGTGGGGAAACTTCAGACCGCTATCGCAGGTTTGTGGGAGATAGCGAATTTGAAAAATTGAAAGCCGAAAACGGATTATTTTTAGTGCGCGAAAGTCATGGTTATAAATATGGCCTTGATTTTGATGAGTTTGTGCGTTGCCAAGAGACAGAGAAAACTTTGCTTTTTGATAGTGCCTCTGTTTCTACCGTTGGGCTTATAAGCAAAAGTTTTATTCGTTCCGGTCTGGTTGTAGTCTTGCCTGATATTGTGAAAGAATTTAAAAATTATCTTACAGGAGCAGTGCTGGCAGATCGACTTTGGCGCAGGATGTGTGAAAGAACAGGTTTGATGACTCCTGATGAATTAAAAATGCGTTTTAGATCTGCTGTTTATAATTTACCGATATTAGCCGATATGGTTGGAGATGCGGCTATAGTTACCGGGATGAAAGACCTGAATTACGAATTTTTTGAAGATGCAGTTTTAAACGCGGCATATAAGGCATCTTCAAGTGTGACTTTATCTTTGTATGAGACAGAGAAAATAATGGATACTATACTTTCTGCTAAAGAAAAGGCAGTGCTTAGCTCATATTTTAAAAGTCTGGCATTGGATATAGATTTCTCTATGAGTGATATAGCCCATTCCATGGAAGTAAAAGCAGAAAAAGTAAGGGAGATAAAAGAACGTGCTTTGACAATAGTAAGATATGCGTTTCAATTGATGAAGGTGGATTTTGTTGTGCGGGAAGATGACTCAAATGTCCAGAAAAAATTATTTTCTAAGGAGTTTAAAGATGCAAGACAAATTATGGCTTTTAAACTATCATCAGGCAAAAGTGTAAAGGTGTTGGCAAAAGAGTTTGGTTTTCCTGAGTTAGCTGTTACATTGTTACGCGACAGGCTTTCGTTAGTCTTTAGTAGAAATTCATTAGTAGCTCAAATGCCCGGTTATCATCCGTTAAGGATGAGGTTTTTAAGACAGCTTGAGTTCGCTGCATTAGAGAATGATCTATGGGGTGAAGATGCCTCGATGAAACTTCCGTTTATACCCTTAGCAATAGCACAGGATATATTATTAAACGATAGAGAGCTTGTTAAATTTTCCAAAGTACTCTGTGTTTCTCAAAAAGGAAAAAGGTTTGTAAATGTTGCGCTAAAACGTGCTGATGATAACGAGAGTATAAATATTTTGGATTTTCAGGCTGCTAAAACTGATTGGATAGGGTTGTCCGGTGCTGTGAGTTCATCTTCTTTGGCGGTTATCGGGGATATACATTCGCAGTCTGGCAAACTGCAAAAGATTTTGGATGATATATCTGCGCGCAAGATAGATGAGACTGTTTATTTAGGTGATTATCTTGATAGACCGGGTGATCCTGTTGAGACATTAAAAATATTAAATCGGCAAATGAGTATGGGTGGTATTTATCTTTGGGGTAACCATGAGGCGACATTCTGTTCTGCTTTTAATGGTAACACAACCGCGTTTGCCGATTGGTTAGATATTGGCGGGATAGAGACAATACGAGGGTTCGGAGCGAATGATTCATTAACCCATGAATTGCAACGTCTGGTGGATGAATATATAGTTTTTGCCAATGGCGATACTTTTAGCGGATTGGATGAAGCAAGGAAAAGATTGTTTGATGATTCGGATGTGTTTAGTTTCATTTATGATTTGTATATTAACAATTTAGTACTTTATTATATTGATAACTTTGACAATCTTTATTTTCATTCAGGCATACCGTATAGAGCTAATTGGCGGTCGGGCAGATATGATGTAGAAATAGACTATAAGGACTTTAATGGTATGAAAGTATTGACTGCTATGGGGGATGATCTTATAGATACGGATAATCCAGACAGCATAGTTGAAAGAGCGGTGAGCGAGCTTCTATGGAATAAAGATTGGAGTTACGGGAATATCGGGCCGAACAAAAAAGAAACTGAATTTATTGCTGAAAAAATTTGCCGTCAATTGGGCGTGAAGATGATGATAATGGGTCATAATAGGGTTAAGAAGCTGTATGAACGGTATGGCCGGGCTATTGATATTGATAATGGTTTAGCCGGTTACCTTCTTGTTTCTGCGGACGAAGGGCTGAAAATTGTTGTGCCGGGCAAATCGGAAGAAATTGTAATGTCAGCGGAAGAGTATGCGGATATGGGTGAAGTAGAAGGTAAAATCTCATCAGTTATTACAAGTATAACAGATATGTCCAGGTCTAATGTTTTGAATGATTTGCTGGCAAATAATTCGCTTGTTAAAGCGTTATCTGACGGTTTTAATTTAAGCGGAACTTTTGTCAGTGCGCTTTTTATACGTAATGGTATTACTTTGGCTGATTTGAATTCAGACGGATTCTTGTTGAGCAAAGCTGTAAGAATAATAACTGATTATTTTTATATTTGTGATTTTTCACCCAGCGGTTACGGTTATGCTGTTTTATTAAAGAGAATGGATAAAATAGAAGATTTTAATAACATACGCATTTTTGTTCCTGAAAGGGATAGGGAGTTTAAACTATGGCATGCACAAGTCTATCCTCATTACGGGACTCCTGTGCCCGGGAATTATCGGGCTTGGCTTTTAGGACAGGCGGACCGGCATGAAGTTAGCGGCGATTATGTCGATGCGATTTCAAGCCCTAGCTGCTTTGGTTCTTCACACACCTTTAATAAATCTTCTCACACTGTTTGGTACAAAAGGAGTATACCGAAGGAACTAATATATTCTGATGTAAAGCATGAACTTAGAGAGATACAGGACAGTTTAAAGCAGATACTCGGAGATTTACCGGAAGAGATTTTTGATAGTTCTGTTGTTTTTGAGAAAAACGACTTTGCGGATAATGTTATAGAAGATTTTTCCGAAGCGATGAAGATGCTGCCGGATATATTGGACAGGGTAGATGACTATAAGACTATGGAGCGGCAGATCAGGCTTTTTCACCGTACTTTCACTTTATCAACAGGCGAGAAACATTCAGGCGAGTATTATCCTGAAAGTAAAAGTAGAGAAGTTGAGCGAATATTAAAATATGTATTTTCGGAAAAAGGCGAGGACATGGCCAATATCGATCCGTTAGGTTTTGCTGCAAGAGTCTTCACGGCTTTGGTTAATGCGCAGGCGTTTAGTGACGGCAATCATCGTGTTGCTTCCTTAGTTTTGAACTTTATCCTTTTGAAATTAGGGTTTACGCCCTTCGTATTGACACGTGACAATATTATTGAGTATCTATCAAGCGCGTATCCGGTTAATGGAAACAATTGCGTGCGTGCCAAATTATTTGAAGAGTTTTTAGAAGATAATGTGAGAACTTTAAATTTTGGCAGAGAGACGGCCTCGTCTGTTGTTTGGACCGGAGAAAAGATATGTATAACGTTTATTAAAAAGTGCGGATTAATTCTCGGCCCGCCGTTAAGTATTTTTAAGTTTTTAAAAAGACACAGGCCTTCGCATAAGGTTTTGACTAGTCTTTTTGATTCAAGAAAAATAATTATCGGGATATTGTTATTTATAATTGTCGGCATATCGGCACAGGATGCTTGCGGAGGTATTTTTGCCAGGATAAGATCACGTAGAATGGGGTGTGTTGAAAATAAGACGGCGGTTGTTTATCGGATGAGTGAGAAAGAATGCCGTAGTTGTCGATGTTATACATATACTGATGTTTGTCTTAATTCTGAAAATATAGAGTATGAATATGTGCGCGAAACTACTACAGAAACAAGGTATTTTACGGCAAGAGGTACACCAACTGGTCCGTGGAGAGCACGTAGGATAGCTTCGGGGCGTGCATGGTTTGGTTACGCGAAGCAGGTTCCTGTTACGAGGTGGGTCCTTAAACCGATGGTAAACACTATAAAAGAAAAACAGCAGAAAAAGGCGGCATTGCCTCAGGCGCCTGTTAGAGTTGAACAGCCTTCTCCTGAAATACAGGAAGTTACAGTTCCAGAAAAAACAAAACCAATGGTTAAACAGATGGATAAAACGCATGCAAAAATTTTGGAGATAAAAAATCTTTCCCAAGAATTAAATAAGTTTAAAGAGTCTATAAGTAAAGCTAAAGTCGAATATGGTAATCTGCTGTCGAAGATAAAATCAGCAAAAGAAGAATTGGAACAAATTCAGGCTGAAAAAATAAAACAACTAAAAGAATGGGAGCAATTGGAAAGTGACATGCGCGGTTTAACCCGGCAAAAGAATAATCTGGGAGGGATAGTAAAACGTTTAGAGGATGATAAAACAAAACTTATAAAAGAAATAGGTGAAATAGGTGAAATAGGTGAAATAGGTGAAATAGGTAAACAAAAGGCTCAATTAGGAAAAGACAAGAATATTTTGGAACAGGAAAACGCCGCTCTCAATGCGCAAATAGAGAAATCAAAACAGGAAAAAGCAAATATAGAAAAAGATAAAGCAATTTTAGAAGGTCAGATAAAAGACTTAACAATATCTCCATGGAAAAGGCTTCTTGAAGCTGGAATTGCAATAACAATACTTATGGGTATCTTGTTTGCCATATATAAGGCCGGGAAGAAACTAATTAATAGAACTAATATAAATAAATTTGGGAATATGTTGGTTAAACCTCTTTTTGCTTTATTACTTTGCATTCGCAAACGCACACCAGTATTCTTTAGGGGCATTAGTACAAAGATTGCAAACGCAACCACGGTTTTTAATGATTGGCGCATACGAAGAAACGAAAAAACAGGTGAAAAGAAGAAAACCAAAGTAGATAATCGCCAGCAAGCAAGAGCTGCTGCCGAACAACGAAGACAAGAAAAAGCTGAAGTAAAGGCGGAGATTGCAAGAAGGAAGCAAGAAGCAAAAGCAAAAGCAAAAGCAAAAGCAAAAGCAAAAGCAAAAGCAAAAGCAAAAGCAAAAGCAAAAGCAAAAGCAAAAGCAAAAGCAAAAGCAAAAGCAAAAGCAAAAGCAAAAGCAAAAGCAAA
>JAQVMQ010000053.1 GCA_028703535.1 Candidatus Omnitrophota bacterium
AGAATTTCATAGCAGAAGGCTACTTCATACATCAGGTTATCGTCTTCCGGAACCAACTCCAGTGCTTTCTGAAAGTGAAAAAGGGCATGGGTAAAATCGTTTAATGCCTCATATTCAAAGGCAATAATGTCCCGTGCCTCTAAACCCCACTGTACATGTAACAACTCTCATCAAATAGCCCTGAACACAAATAGAAGCACCAGCCATCCAGATACCATCGGAAACATTACATGTTTGTAAGGTGGTCATCCCTCTAGTCCCGTTAGTACAACTTTCACTGACAGGCATCCCTGACTGAATACTGTAGAAAGAAAACCCAGCATTCACTCATGCCCCAGAACCAACAAATGCCCTACACTTAGCTAATCCCTCCCGGCTAGAACTAAGCCCATCTCAGTTATAGCAGGTTCAATATATTCAGACATAATCAAACTCCACATCCTGAAAAGATTTTTATTATTATCAAGAAGGCATAGCATTAAAAACCGCTACACCCACCTGACCACTCGCCACACCACGCACACTATATGGACAGATTTCACCTTCCCCAGCCAAAAGACATCGAACTGCAGATTCATTAAAATATCCGCCATTCGTCCTGCATGCATACAAAATAGCCTGTGACTGATCAAGTTCAACTGAAATGATTTTTGGTTTTTCGTATTTCTCCATACTTAAATTATTTTAGCAGAAAAAAAAGAAGAATAAATAAAATATAACATGCCTTATAGTCCATTCATTTTGCACTCTCAAAACCACCATTTTCAATGATATTAATAAGAAAATTTTGAATAAACAAGGTCGTTATTTCTTTTCCAAAATCACCCTGACATTTTCGGCAGAAAAAATATACGTCCAAAACCGTTCATATTCCAGAGGGAAGATATTGGCAAGATATTTTATACCCATCCGTCTGAACCTCCGGTGAAACGTTATCTCATGCAAGTCAACCCTATACTGCGTCATATTAAACAAATGACGAACCATAAAATAAGAATAAAATAATTTATGCTGCGGTTCCGCATATGCCACATAATTAGAAAAATGAGGTGTTTCAATATACAAGAAACCTCCCTGCTTAAGTATCCTATGACATTCACCGACAAAACCCCCAGGGTCACCCAGATGCTCAATAATATGCCTGGCAAAAATACCGTCTACACTGCCCGCTTCAAAAGGATAAGGGTATTCACTTAGATCATGTAGCACATCCGGATTAACTCCCGGGTCAATATCCACGCCTATTGCACCATTGACCCTTTCTGTCTTACATCCAAAGTCAAGGTACTTCTTATCTTTATCAACTACCGCCAAATTCCTATAATTAAACCTATCCTTCTTTTTAAACATCCTTTGCCCTGTTTTAAAGATTATTTTTATCAACAAGGCAAATTATATCACCAAAAGAGTTTGGTGTAAAGAATTAGGTTAGATTATTTGGATAGAGAAAGAAATAATATCTCTAACGTAGGCCCCTAGTTTGCTATACTTAGCGATTCCTTTTTCTTTAAAATTTCTGTCTGTATATCATCAGCCAACTTCGCTAACAATTCTTTATCGCCGATAACACAATCAAGGACTTTCATCGTCATCCGGATCGTCGTCGTTTCCTGTGTGACACTTTCAACACTGGCAACTATATACAGATCTTCTTTTTCATCAGCCGCGGCGATCATTCCCATCTGATAATCAGAATCTTTTATAACATACCCTCTATCAGAAAAAACCGAGACAACCGCATCCAATACATCTTCTCTATTCGCCTGGAACTCATAGAGCTCATTAGCACGCCTTCTCAACTCATCAAGTTCCGAATCATCGTCTGTTACTTCATACAGCACCGCACCGGTACCGGCCACCAACAACGGCACACACCCCTGCTCTATAAACAGAGATACAAACAAAACAAAAAATAAAACTTCTCTTCCCTTAAACATAAAAACCTTTTAAATTAAACTCACCAACAATCTTACCTTAAACTATAAATATTTTTACGATGGAGTTGCTGAAGCATTAGCGAATGAACCTTTGCCAAAAGAACCAGTTGCCCCCTTAGGAGTAGAGCCGCAAACAAACATATTTAATACACCAAAAACACACGCTCCATTTGCCACAAGCAGATAAACTCCACCTACCTGGCAAGTAGCCAATATCGCCTGATCAGGACAAAGCTCAACTGCTGTAATTTTAGGTTTACAATACTTCTTTCCCGTACTCATAACCATAATCATACTATATATCAGACCTAAATCAATATATAAAGACATCAACACTTTCCCAGATTATGAGCCTGATGCACATACTTTAAAGGTTATTATTTTTCAATAGGTTTTATTCTTCAGAATTTATGGTGTGCCAGATTTGTGCCAACTTAAATGGATTAAACGTCTAAAATCAGCTCACTGTGTTGACGAGTTGTGCAATTGTCTTGGTTTGGAAAACACCTCAGATTTCTTAAAAGAATTGGCTTCCCTAAATTAAACTGCAGTTTGTTTAAAATGCCAGATTTTTACCAATTACCTCTTAGTTTCATTAAGAAACTGCTTCTCTCTATCTTCAAAAAATTCTTCTTTCATTGGCACAGCTTCCGCAACAATTGTATACTTCTCATTTGCAACCAAATCATTAAGCGCAAAGGCACGACACCCTAGAACTGGTTTATTTGTAATCTCTACTTTGTAATAATGCTCGCCAACTTTATAAGCAAATCCATAATATTGGGAAATATGAACAGCAAAATAATAAGTGTCATCTTCTACCATATAAATATAAAAATTCGGTTTATCCACTGGTGCAAATTGGGGGTCATAGTATTCATCAATCTTCCTACCTAAGCCCTTTTCTAATTCTTCGATAAAGGATTTACAACTGCGTGTTTCATGAGGAAAAGGATTCTCATCTTTCACATATTGTTCCTGCTCGCTATTTGCAATAAAAACATTTATAGGCACATCCGCCTCTCCTTGAAAAGGCAATTTACCAACTTTTTTCTGATATTCTTCAATCAATTCTCCGTAATACTTAACATGTCTCAACCTATAAATATCTGCATCATCTTGAAATGGTTTTAGCATAAAATCGATAGGCTTTGAATCAAACTTCAGCTTATTTATTTCTTCAATAGATATTTCTGGACTCTTTGCATTCCCATCTAACTTATCTACAAGTGGAATTCTTTCTTCTTGCTTAATACTGAAAATCGCTTCTAAATTAGGTGTCCCATTCTTCCAGAATACTGCTCGTTGATCTGAATCTTTTTTTGTAAAAGCACTGTTATTCCCTCCAATATTAGGATAATTTCCATAAAAATGCAGACCAATATCTTCTTTCGATATTGTTATTTCGACATCTCTTTTTAAAACCTTACCAAAAACATCTTTCATTACCTCTATTAAGTTTTTGTTTTGGGTCACCAAATTACAATGAATTTCAACAAAACCCCTATCTTTTTTAATTTCTTCTTCTACAGATTGAAAATATTTAAACCCATATTTTTCTTTACAATAGTCCCCCTTCTCAACGAGACTCTTAATTCTTAAAATATCATTAGTGGCTTTAGATTCTTCTGTTCGGGTAGATAATATATTATATTCAATAAGCTCTACATATTGACTCTTTGGATAAACTCCAACAAAAATCTCTTCAGGAGTTACATTTAAATTTTCATTAAATTGCGCATTAGCTAATGCAGATATTGTCAACATTGCAATTAAAAAAACAGTTATTTTTCTCATTTTGGATCCTTAAAAACGTACACAATTTTACTATTGATTCTGTCTCTAGAAATTTCTATAGTCTTTTCTCCATTCATACACGATAATAAAATATTATCGTCCTCAACAGACTCAACCTTACCCATAAAACTCTTACTATCATCATCTTTCTTGTAAGAAACCACATCACCTACATTAACCTTATAAAAAAATGGCAAAACAATCATCCTTGCATCTTTTTCTATTAAGGGCATCATCGTTTCCGTACTCATTATTCTTATGTCAAAAACAAACATTTTCAATGAAATAACAATTAAAACGACTGCCAAGGTTTTTAAAAACAAAGGGAAGTTTCTTTTAGTTTTAAGAGATACCCATTCAAAAACAGCAAAAAGAAAAAATCCAAAAAAGATAAAAATATCAAAACTACCTTCAGACATTAACCCGACTATCATATATGCAAATGCAACCAAAACCCATAGTAGCGGGTTATGTTTTTTAAAACTCTTAAATTCTAATTTAGACTTCTGCAAAGATTCTTTTTTCATTTTGGTGGGCCTACTTTTTCTAAAAATTCTTTCGTTAAATCAAAATCATACTTACCTTTATCCGGAGTCCAATCTGTAACCATCAATGTGTACATAGAATCATCAAAATTTATAACTCCCCAAAAACCTTCATAATATTCTCCCTCACTAATATGTGACTGAATTATATATGGCATTTTCTTGCCATTTTCAAGTTCAATTTCTCCCTCTGAATTTACCTTAAGATTCTCCATGCCATTATTAGCAAGATAAATCTCTTTCTTTCTGTTTAATTCCTCATCATCTATCTCTTCATCAATATTCCATAAAAATAGTTTAAAAAACTTTTCATTTAATTTTTTATCTTCTTTTTGAGAAGCTATAATTAACACTTGCTTATTATCCTTCCTCTCAAAGGTTGCCATTTTAAAGCCCCACATATCAAGACAAGAGCTTAATTCATAATTTGGCAACAACTCATACGAAAAAATACCTCTAGCTGTCTTGTCTTTTTTTATTGGATCCATCGAATCTCTTATTTTAGAATAGATATAATATCCTCCTACCCCACACGACCCAAAAAGGAATATAAGAATAATTCCGACAATAAAAACTATTTTTTTATTTATTTTCATATTTCTATTTTATCACAACAACCATTTTTCGAAAATTACCAATAAATAAAATAGGTAATCCCAGACCTTTTCCCATTATTGTTTTCAAAATGCAATTGTATAGCATTATTTTTATTAATCTGGTATTGAACTTTAGCTTTAGTTATCTCATCATACCCATAATATTCCAATCCGAAATCTAAGCTATAATCAATTTGTAATTTTAATCTATCTTGACCAATAACAAAACCTGCCGAAGGGCCCATCCTATATTGTTGATCTATTGAATGAGAAGAAACATTAAGAAACCCATAACAAATCCCATAACCTTTAACTTTATTTACTAATCCAACTCCCCCTTCCATAGAATAATCATATACGTTATCATCATTAATATCATACCTATTGACTCCTGCTTCGAAAGACCAAGAAAATGGGTTCTCATTTGCTTCTTTAATACACAGAGTCTTAAAATCTCTAATTTTTATAAAATCAAAACTATTTAAAAAAACATTGTCGGAACCATTTAAAAACCCCAGATTTAAATCTAACGCAACAAGTTCACTATACTCCAATACATTAAGTCCAACTGATTCCTTACGAAAAACAGTAGCTCCTAAAGTACCAAAAGCATCGCCATCGTCCTCAACAATAAAGCCAATGTTAATAGAAGAAGGAGAAGAAGTTTTGTCAGGTGATGAAATCTCTGGAATATCTAAGGGTACATCCTTCTTCGCTGGCAATCTTAACCGTTCTAAAAGGACTTTATCTTTATATCTTTTTAAAGCTTCTTGTGAAGGATCATCATTACTCGCCATTATTCTATAATATTGATATGCCAATAAAACATTTAAAACATTGATTGAGCTCTCACTACTAAGTTCTTTAAGATATATACTAAAATCAACATCTTGATTTTTCATAATATTTTCATAAACCTTGCGTTCATTATCATTAAGACGTGCGATTTCATAAAAAAGATACCTTTGGGCAGATGGAATAAATTTTATTTTTTTTATAAGATTTTTCTCACCCTTTTCTCTTCTTTCTCTATCAATATCTCTTAATCTATGAAATAGTTCTTCAGGAATATATATTGGATAATTAAAATTGTACAGATCCTCTTCAATAAACATATCCAAAACAACAGCTACACGTTGCGCACAATTTGAACTAAGAAAATAATACCTATATTCATGGGAAAGTAATTCTGCTATATGGTAAATTAGCATCTTTCTATTAAAATCATCTAACTCTAGCGTATATTCCCACATATCTCTAAATTCTCTACTCGAATAAACTTGATCATGTGCATAGAAAAATTTATCAGTAAATCCCGCATGATAACCTCCAAGTAGCCCTTTAAATATGTAGAATAAAACATTCTCGTTAGGCGGAACTTGAGCACCATATGTTATAGAGGTATCAAAAAGCCCCATAAGATCCTCGTTATCTCTTAACTTAAAATTTAAAAGAGCATGCCCAAAAGATGACGCAGGATTCCCCAAATAACCACTTACAAACACTAAACTAATATCTTCTATTTCATTGATCCGTGTCCACTCAGTTAAACGCGGGCAAGTATCATTATCTATTTTATATCCAGGTAAATTAAGCTTTTTATCAAGCCATGTATATCTTGCGGGAAATATGCATATAATATCCTTGTCCCCATATTTACGTTTGATATTATGCTTATTCGTAAAATAGGCTTCAAGTGTAGCACACAACTCTTCTTCTGGATTGACTCTTCCATTTTTTGAAAGGAAAAATCTATCATCTATTATCTGGCTAGAATTACCTTTAAAATGTAAAAGGTCCTTCCAAAAAGGGTCTTTTGCTAACTGCAATTCTTTAGCCTTGTCTCTATAAGCCTGAAGCTCTGAGGCAAAAGTAGGTATAAAGAATAAGAAACTAAAGATAATACAAAAAAAAACGAGCCGTACTCTAGCAATCAAAGTACGGCCCGTTAAAAACATCATAAAATTATGAAACAAAATTAACTCAATTCACCAACTATAATATCAAAAACTTTTTTAGTTTTTTCCAAACGCGTTAGAGATGTATAATCATCTTTTTCTACTACATCTTGAAACTTATCTCTTATTGCTTTAATGAATACGTCTTTTTCTTCTGTAGTTTTCCCAGATAAAGACGCAAGCATATCTAAATACTTTCCATCACCTTTTGATAGGTCTTTTTCTATAGAATCATATGATTGATATATATACATGGCAAGTTTTTCTTCACCACCTTTACAAGCATCTGGGGTCGTTAAACCAGAAGTAGATGCAGTAGTACCAAAATCCCAGGTAAAGTTACTTACACTCGCCCCTACAGGCCAACGAGGAAATAAAAGTCCGCCCAAACCACACTCTTCATAGATACCTTGTAAATCTTTTGTTTCTGACTCGGCAAACACATTAGATGCAGATAGAGATACAATTACAGTTACAACAACTAACCATACAAAAAGAAACATTCCCAATCCCTTCTTCATTCTACCTCCTTTTTTACAATAACTATTTTATTATACCAAAACTTTTGTTTTTTTATACCCCTAACAATACCTCAGAGAATAAGTCTGATGCACCATCTAATTTAACTATTTGTTTTCAAAGGGTTTTGTGTTTCTGGAATTTTTGAAGTACCAAATTTGTACCAAGCTTTATATTTCTCTAAAGTATATCTGGAAAATATTATCTTTATGATAGGCAATACACCTTACATCTAACGTATCGACAACAAAAAAATACGACATTTATAAATCTAAGATACTAGTTACATATATTCATTTTTCACGCAAAGCCTTTGCAATTCCACAAAAGTCCTATCCCCATTATGTAAACATAAAAAACCTGTTCTCCTTACAGTTTGTGTTTGAATTTTTACCAAAGAAGGCTTGAAGTTGTAAACTACCTGATTCCACTCCATTTTCTAGTCCCTTTCTCTCTGGTCTCCCAAATTGCCGGGCTGTAGGTCATAAACAGTCTTAATCCGCTTTATTCTTCTCAAGAAACTTCATTACTTTATATTCTATAGCTTCCGATCTACTTTGCACTCTCCATATAATATCTACAAGTTCTTTTATTCTGTCTACCAAGTGTTTCGCATCCTCTCCAAACTTTCCTAACATAACTCCGGCATCTCCCACAATCCCCCAAAATCGGTCCAAATCCGAAACTCTTTTATGTAGCTCCTGTTGTAATTTTTCTAAACGTTTT
>JAQVMQ010000054.1 GCA_028703535.1 Candidatus Omnitrophota bacterium
AAGATGCGGGCTCGGTTCAGACTGATAGCGAGGTTTTATGGGAAGCACTGGTAAACAAAACGTTACGTGCGCTAAACGCCCAGGGTAAGACTGTATTTGTTTCGGTAGCTGATAAAGAATTTGTTACACGTTCTTTTGAAATACCTCTAACTAACAAAAAAGAAATTGAGACTTCTTTAGTTTTTGAAGCAGGGAAACATCTTCCTTTTAAACTTGAGGAAGTTGTTGCTGATTATTCTTATAACATTTTGATGGGACAGCGTAAGACAAGAGTTTCGTTTGTCGCGGCAAAAAAAGACATTTTTAAAAAATATCAGGATATAATAACACATTTGGATCTTGATTCTACGGTTTTTGAACCGGGCGCGATCTCGTTAGCCAGATGTATTAAATCTAACAAAAAATTTGCTAAGCTACGTGATTATGCGTTGATAGATATTACAGGGAATGAGGCAAATATTAATTTTTATAACGGCGATATATTAGTCTTCAGCCGGCATTTAGCCGGGGCTAATGCAGGCAGTCTGGATGAAGAGAAGATTATAGAATCCATAAGATTATCATTTCAGTATTTTGAACGTGAGTTTCGTAATTATAAAGTCGATAAGGTCATAGGCCTTTTTGATGCGGCATACGAACATTTTATGACCTCATTGAAAAATGAATTACAAAAAGAAGTTGAACTTCTCATACCTCAGGAGTTCATACCTAATGAGATGCCGTCGGTTGAACAGGTAAAAGCCCTGGGGGTTGTGCTCCGGAGGCAATCTACCTATAAAGTTAAACCTGTCTTTCGTGTTATGGGTACTGAGATGAGCCTTGATCTTGCGGATTTACCGGTACCTTTGAATTGGCCGGTTATATTATCTGTAGCCACGGTAGCAGCCTTGGTGTTAATATTTCTGTCACTTATTATGGGGAACATGGTTACGATGAAAAAGATAGCTATAGAGCGTGAGCGTAAAGTGTTGGAGGTGCCTGTTGAACTTGAGAGCAAATCTTCAGGTCAAATAGAAAGCATAAATCTTAAATTTTCAAAGAGTATAGCTTCAGTGGACGCGTTGGTTAAACGGTTTAAACCATTATCATCTTTTTTGAAAGAGATTTCACTTATACGATCTAAAGGGTTGTGGTTTGATAAACTTAATTTGTCATTGAAGGAAGATAAATACCAAGGTGATATTTCCGGTGAGATATTTCGCGGAGATGCATACCAGGAAGGTGTCGGTATAGATGAATTCGCGGAGAAGATACGCAGTTCATCTGTTGTTATGTCTCTTTTTTCGGGTGTAGATATAAAGAATGTTTCACGTGGTAAGAATGATAAATATGATATTACCAAATTTACTTTAAATTTAAAGGATTGAAAATGGGTATTTCAAGATTATTAGGGCAGTATAAAAACATTATTATAGTAGTTGGTATGCTTGCTGTATTTGGTTTTTTAGGCAAAAGCATATATGAGAATAACAATAACCAGATATATGATTGTGACAAGCAGTTGTCGGAAATAGAAAAGATAAAAACTGCTGTTAAAGAATGGCAGGTACTTTCAAAGAAGTATGAAAAAGTAAGGGCAAGTGTTTTTCAGGGTAGTTCTGTGGAATTTAAAAAATATGTAGAGCAGACTGCCTATGAACATAAAATACAAGTTTATTCCCTGGAACCCAGAGCAAAAAATGAAGAGGACTATGCGACTGTTAATATCCAAATTGAGTTTTTTTCTGAATATAAGAGTATTATAGATTTTTTGACGGAACTTGAGACGAAAAATGTTTTCGTTCGTGATATAAGTTTCGTTCATGATAAAAATGGTACAGGCAATAGAGTTAAAGCAGTATTTGAAGGGATTATTTTTAATTGAGAGTAGATTATGAGAGTTAAATTAAATACTTTTTTATTATATGTGTTAACGGCTTTAATTTGTTTTTATTCTTCTGCCATGGATGTAGATAAAGAGCAGTCTATCAATGAAATGGTAGAAAAAAATATTAAGGTCGAAGATCCTTTTGAGCCGCTTCTGCCAAAAGAAAGTGAAACCTCAGGGCTTGATACTGGCGGACAGATTAAAGAAGCCAAAGACCTTGTTGTCGCGGTTGAGGGTATAATGTGGGGATCTGATGTGCCGATGGCTATAATCGATGGTGAAGTCTATAAAGAGGGTGATGTTATAATTTCTAATGGAGCGAAATTGTATAAGATAGAGAATAATGAGGTTTTAATTTATTATGATGGCAGGCTGCATAAACGTAAAGTTGGGGTTCAGCCTGAAAAGGGGGATAATTTATGAGTAAAAAAATATTTTTAGCGATGTTATTTGTGTTTCTTATTATGCCTGTTTTCTTATTTGCACAGGATTATATTTACGGAGATTATTTGCTGTCAGCTTCTAGTAAGCGGGTGTCTCTGGATTTGGAAAACGCTAATTTTAATGATGTTTTGAAAATGCTTTCGCAGCAAAGCGGATTTAATTTTGTATCAAGCGAAGCGGTACGTGATCGACAATTAACGCTTTATTTGGATAAAGTTCCGTTGAAAGAGGCGATGGATATGATATTTAAAGCTAACAGCCTTACATATGAATATTATCCTAATGCGAATATTTTCATTGTTAAAGAAGTAGGTAAACCCACGATTGAGCTTAAAACGAAAGTATATAAATTGAAATATGTAAGGGTATCGGAAAGTAAGATGGAGAAAGAAATTGATAGTCAATTGGGGCCTGAAGATGATGAAGATGATGAAGATGATGAATATGATGAGTTCGGTAAGACCATACGCGCGGCAGTTGCTCAGGTTTTAACTGAATTTGGTAAAGTCTCTGAAGAGCCTATAACCAACTCATTAGTAGTTGTCGACGTGCCTATGCAGTTTGAAGTTATTGATCAGCTGATAGCTGCGCTTGATAAACCTTTAAATAAAATATTGATCGAGGTCGAAATGCTGGATGTTTCAAAACGCGATATTGATGAAATGGGTATTAATTGGCCGGATACTTTGGCTTCTTTGAACGTTACAGGACAGAGATATACATCATTTCCTTTTGGTAATGATAATGTGTCAGGTACAGGGAGTGGAAAATTTACTCAGAGTGTATTGACTGTTTTAGGCTCTGAGCTTGCGTTGAATTTTTTAAGAACATTAACTGATACTAAGTCTATAGCAAGACCGAAGATACTTACACTTGAGAATGAAACAGCGGAAATACGTATTACTACAGATGAGGCGATAGGTGTAACTAAAGACGAATATACGGATGACTCTACTACCAGCTACACTATCGAACGGGCTGAAACAGGGACGGTATTACGTGTTACACCGCAGGTAGATGCGGATACGGGAGAAGTAACTATGTTTGTCGAGGCGACTGTAAAGGAAGCCATCGATAGCGGATTTACTTTATCAGTAGATTATTATGTAGAAGGAACAATTAAAGATCCTGAAGAACGTTCAGCAAAAACAGTTGCCCGTTTGAAAAGCGGACAGACCCTGATGCTGGGCGGCTTAATAAAAACGGAGAGAACTCTTAGCCAGACAAAAGTTCCCATCTTTGGCGATATACCATTTGTCGGCAGACTTTTTAGGTGGAAGAGTGATGATTCACAGGAACGTGAACTGTTGATATTTTTAACACCTAAATTGGTTAATGGGACAACATCAGCTGTTCCGGCTAACGGTGCTCAGAGATTTTTAAGAGAGCAGTATTTACCGAATAAACAGGAAGCTGTCAGCTCTACATTAGATAAATTTAGTTATAATAACTGATTTTACCAAAAGATTAAACTAATTACGAATAACTTTGAAAGTGTTATAGAGGGAGAGGTATGGCACGATATAAAAGGTTAGGAGATATCCTTATATCTGAAGGGGTAGTTGCTCCTGAACAAATAAAAGAATCTTTAGACTATCAGGCAAAAAATGGCGGGCGTTTGGGTGAAGTGCTTGTCAAGCTTGAATATGTGACTGAAGAACAAATTGTTATTGCTTTAAGTAAGCAGTTAGCTGTTCCCTATGTATCTTTAGCTTCCGGCCGTTTAAAACCCGCGGCAGACCAGAACCTTGAGAATCTTGTACCGTATGATTTTGCGATACGCAATGTTGTCTTACCATTATCAAAAAGTTTTAATTCACTTACTGTTGTAATGTTTGACCCGTTGGATCTTATTTTATTGGATAATATAAAAAAAATAACCGGCTGTGAAGTTAATACGGTTGTTTCTACGAAATCTGATTTGCTAAAAGCAATAGAAAATTTTTATGGTAAAGAGAAATTCTTTCAGGAGGCGGTTAATTCTGCGCAAAACGCGACAGAAGATATCGTAACAGCAGATTTATCGAATGATGAAACGGATTTAAGTTTAGATAAGCTTATTGCGAAAGCGGAAGAAGCACCTGTTGTTAAACTTGTTGATCTCATTATTCGGCAGGCTATAGGTGAGGGTGCGTCTGATATACATATTGAACCTCATTACGGTAAGGTCGCTTTGAGATATCGCATAGACGGTGTCTTGTATGATATGCCGGCTCCTGCATCAGGCCTTTATCTTCCGATAGTTTCAAGAGTTAAAATACTTTCGAAAATGGATATAGCCGAAAAACGCCTTCCTCAGGACGGCGGTTTTATGGTCAAGATGGGGAAACGTGTGATAGATTTGCGAGTATCCACGTTACCTACTATTTATGGAGAAAAAGTTGTTTTGCGTATTTTGGATAAAACACGAATACCTCTTGAATTGGCTAAATTAGGGTTTTCTACCCAAGAATTAGAGATGATCCGTAAAGGTATCGGTTATTCATACGGGCTTGTCCTTTTGGTGGGCCCGACAGGCAGCGGTAAATCTACAACCTTGTATGCGGCGTTAAATGAACTTAACAGTTCTTCCAAGAACATACTTACCGTTGAGGATCCTGTTGAGTACAGGCTTGACGGTATTAACCAAACACAGGTAAAGACCGAGATCGGGTTGACTTTTGCCAGTGCTTTGCGCTGTTTTTTACGGCAGGATCCGGACATAATATTGGTTGGTGAGGTGCGCGATCTGGAAACCGCTGAGATATGTATACGCGCCGCTTTAACAGGGCATTTGGTTTTATCGACACTTCATACTAATGATGCGGCATCAACTGTTAATAGGCTTAACGATATAGGTGTTCCTCAGTATCTGGTTGTTGCGTCATTGAGAATAATCGTTGCTCAGCGTCTTATACGTAAGTTGTGCCAGCACTGCAGGGAGCCGTATGAGATAAAAGAAGAAAAATTACCTGGCGGCGCTAGGATAAGTGTGCCGGTAATATATAAAGCTAAAGGCTGTGATAAGTGTAATTTCGTAGGGTATAAAGGCAGGACGGTAATAAATGAGGTGATACTCGTTGATGAGGATATAAGGGAAGTCATTTATAAGGGTGCAAGTACAAATGAAATATTACAAGCGGCGCGTAAGAAAGGTACTATGACTTTGCTTGAAAGCGGTCTGAAAAAAGTCGAGGAAGGGATAACTTCGTTAGAAGAAGTTTTATCTGTTGCCGTGACATATTAATGTAGTAAAATAAATATATATTATGCCAAAATATCAATATATAGCAAAAACAAATACAGGTAAAACTATACGTGAAATAGAAGACGCCGCAACACGTGAAGAGCTTGTGGATAAACTGCGTAATCGCGGGTTATTTATCGTTTCGGTAAGAGAAGAAAGCGGTGTACGTTCTAAAATTTTTTCCACACTTACCGCAAGGACTAAACGTTCTTCCATAAAACTGCATGATCTTGCTTTTTTAGCACGTAATTTAGCAACGACTCTTTCAAGCGGTGTAACGCTTTTAAGAAGTTTAGAGATTATATCTATTCAAACTGAGAGTGCTAAACTTGCCGGTGTTCTTAATGACTGCGGCCGTTTAGTCAAAGAAGGATTATCTTTAAGTGAAGCGGTTATGCGTCATCCTAAAGTTTTTTCTTCACTTTGGCAGGGCATAGTTGAAGTTGGCGAATCTTCGGGTAATTTGCCTTTTGTTTTAGAGAAACTCGCCGGATATCTTGAGCGCAGAATGGAATTTGAGCGTAAAGTGAAAGGCGCGATGATCTATCCTGCTATTTTGATGGTTGCGGCGAGCCTTGCTATGCTTGTATTTTTCAGATTTATTTTGCCTCAATTCACTGAGATGTTTGAATCTTTTGATATCCAGCTTCCTCCGACAACCCAGTTTTTGTTTACAGTAACGAATATTGTGCAAAATTATTTTATATTTATTCTTTGCGGTTTAGTAGCGTTAATATATGGTTTTTGTTATTTTATTACAAGTAAACAAACCAGACCTTTATGGCATAAATTGCAATTACGCATTCCTTTGCTGGGTGACATGTTTTTTATAGGCGCCCTGGAGCGGCTGACTTCTACTATATTTATTTTACTTGACAGCGGACTGCCGCTGGTCTCTACTTTAGATGTTGCTTCACGCGGTGTGGGCAACAATGAGGTGGAGATGAATTTAGCTGTCATAAAAGAGCATGTACGTGACGGAGCGTCTTTATCAAGAGAGTTTTCCAAACTTCGGATGTTCCCTATGCTTATTGCTGAGATGGCCCGGATAGGTGAGGAGACGGGTACTATGCCGCAGGTTTTTGAAAAGATCTCGGTTTATTACCAGAAAGAGCTATCGGCTAAGGTCGATAGGTTTATAACAGCGTTTGAGCCCATTATGATAATTGTTATGGGTGTTGTGATAGGCGGTATTGTAATATCATTATTTTTACCGTTGTTTGAATTGTCCTCAGGCGGGATGTAAAAAATGATATTGTTGATAAATTGTGTTTTTTAGCATACAATAATAGATGTTCTTAATAGTTTTAACTGATTGACAAATATATTGAATTTGTGTTATATCTTAATGGTTAGGATAATATAGTTTTATTTGTAACAAAAGGAGGGGGTATGAGAAAAGGTTTTACGTTGTTGGAACTTTTGGTAGTAGTTGTCGTTATTGCCATATTGGCAGCTGTCGGTTTGCCTAAACTGTTGTCTGTGAGTGATAAAGCCAAAATGAGTGAAGGTATACAAATCGCTAACGCTTTTAGAAGCGCGCAGATGAATTATTACGCGTTAAATGAAGAATATGCTGCTACCTGTGCTGATTTAGACCTTGACTATAGTGATACGCAATATTTCACTGTTCCGACAGGCACAAAATGTGCGGATACTGGAGCTGTAACTGTTTCAGGTAAAGGTGATTTAGCGGATGTGACTTTGGTAATTGATGAAGATGGTAATATCGCTTGTACTGCTACTGCCACAGGGCATGAAACATTGTGTAAAATCAAAGGGCTTAACTAATTTTAGATATATGAAAAAAACATTTACGTTAGTTGAGTTATTGATTGTTGTAGCGGTTGTTGCCATACTTGCGGGGATAGGGTATCCGTCCTATACTAAAGTGGTTAAACATGCCAGACAGCGAGATGCCAAGGTGCAGGTAGGTTTATTGCAGACCGCGGAGAAAATTCATTATTTGGATTATGGTCAATATATCCCATGCAGTGGAACCGGCGCATCAAGCTGTAACAAGCTTTTAAATTTGAATTTGTCTGAAGGCGGTAAAGATAATTATGCTTTTAGTGTCACAGTGTCCGGTGGAGGAACAGATATTAGCCAGATAAAAGGTGAGGTTGGCTCATGTGAGATTACAACTGTCAGCCTTGATACTA
>JAQVMQ010000013.1 GCA_028703535.1 Candidatus Omnitrophota bacterium
TATTGCTTAAGACCGGAAGTCCAAAAGCCATAGCTTCTAAAAGTGCCAGAGGTTGGTTGTCCTGGAAAGAATAATAAGTAAAAATATCAATCTCATTAAACAAATCTTCTTTTTTGCAATGACCCAGAAATTCAACGTTCTGGAAAATGGCCAAAATTTTTGGTTTGTATTCTTCCAGAAAAATTCCCGCTCCTCCGATAAATAAAGTTGATGAGAACGACGATCCGTTCAAGACGGCATGGACGGTATCAGTAGACGCGGCTAAAGGTGTTACTACAGGTATATCGGCACATGACAGGGCAAAGACTGTGCAGGTACTTATTGATGATACCAGTATCCCAAAAGATTTAAATAAACCCGGTCATATTTTTCCTTTAAAAGCAAAGCCCGGAGGTGTTTTAGTAAGGTCCGGGCATACAGAGGCGGTGGTGGATCTTGCCAGGCTGGCAGGTCTTAAGCCGGCAGGGGTTATATGCGAAATAGTGAATGACGATGGTACTATGGCCAGAATGCCGGACTTGATCAAGTTCTCAAAACGGCATAATATTAAGATGTGCACTATTGCTGATCTTATCGAATATAGGCGTCAAAAAGAAAGGTTAGTCAATCTGGTCTCAAAAGTAAATCTGCCTACCGAATTTGGGGATTTTGATCTTTATCTCTATGAGACGGTAGATAGTAAAGAGGAACATGTTGCTCTTGTTAAGGGCGAAATAACTTCAGATCCGCTTATTGTTAGAGTACATTCTGAATGTCTCACGGGTGATGCTTTTATGTCTAAACGTTGTGATTGCGGCATACAATTACATGATGCCATGCGTATTATAGCGCGCAAGGGCGGCGTTGTGCTTTATATGCGTCAGGAAGGCCGCGGTATAGGGCTTAAAGCTAAGATGAAAGCTTATGAATTGCAGGACAATGGTGCTGATACGGTACAGGCAAATGAAATGCTTGGGTTTTCTGCTGATCTAAGACATTACGGCATAGGTGCTCAAATATTGGTAGATCTAGGTGTGAAAAAAATACGGTTATTAACTAATAACCCGAAAAAAATAGTCGGGCTTGAAGGTTATGGACTTGAAGTGACCGAAAGAATAGGGATAGGCGCGGATAAATGTGAGCATAATTCGCGGTATCTAGATACTAAAAAAGCGAAATTGGATCATATTATATAAAAAACACCTGTATTTTATACTTGAATAAACAGATGATAGTAATAAAATACATATGGATAAGGAGGCACTTAATATGAAAGAAATTAAAGGTATGTTCGCGGGTAAAGATAAAAAAATCTCTATTGTTATTTCACGTTTTAATGAATTTATCAGTAACGAGCTTTTATCCGGATGTATTGATACTTTAAGTAAAGCTGGTGTTGATAATAAGAACATAACTGTTATTTGGGCGCCGGGCGCGTTTGAAGTGCCGCAGGTAATAAACCTTATTGATGCTAAAAAAACGGATGCTGTTATAGCGTTAGGTGCGGTGATAAGAGGTGACACGCCGCATTTTGATTATGTAGCCTCTGAGGTTTCTAAAGGGATAGCGAAATTGTCTTTGGATAAGAAACTTCCGATAATTTTTGGAGTTGTTACCGCTGATACCGTTGAGCAGGCTATAGAGCGTGCAGGGACTAAGCAGGGTAATAAGGGGCGTGATGCGGCATTGGCCGCGTTAGAGATGACGGATATATATAGAGAATTGAAAAAGTAATAAAAAGATATCGGCTCTTATTAAATTTAATCTTTGTTAGGTGTTAGAATGCGTGTTAGGACTAAAGCTAGGGAAGTGGCGTTACATTTGTTGTATCAATTTGAGATCTGCAAACAAGATATCTCCGTGCTGACTGATAAGTATCTCGATGAATATCCTCAAAAAGAAGAAGTCGAAAGTTTCTCGCGGTTACTGGTTTCTGAGATAATAGCTAATATTGAATACATTGATGCGATGCTGTCTAAATATGTAAAAAATTGGCAGATCGACAGAATGGCGGTTATTGACCGTAATGTTTTAAGAATAGGCTGTTGTGAGCTTTTATTTATTAAGGATGTTCCTCCTAAGGTAGCAATAAATGAAGCGATAGAACTTGCCAAACGTTTTGGTGATCTTGATTCTCCGCGTTTTACTAACGGTATCTTAGATAAGATATATAAGATGGAACAGGAGGAGATAGATAGACGGAAAGATCCTTCTAAGAATTAATTTTTAACAGTTAAAAATCAATTAACTATTTTATGGCGCGTATATGCGATTTACATATTCATTCCGATCTTTCCGACAGCGATATGCCTGTGGAGGAAATCTTTAAAACTGCAGTTGACAATAAGGTTGATTGTATTTCTTTAACTGACCATGATACGCTGGACGGCATAGATTCAGCTTTTAGGTGTTCAAAAAAATATGATATTGAATTTATCCCCGGTATTGAAATAAGTGCTCAGCATTTTGATAGTGAAATACATATTCTTGGTTTTTTCATAGACCATTTAAATAAAAAATTTTTGGATATATTGGCAGAGATGCGTGTTTTACGAATACAGCGGTTAGTTGAGATGGTAGATAAACTTAATGAGTTAGGTGTCGCTGTCAGTAAGCCGGATTTTTTAGAATTTATCAAAGGTGTTGTTCCGACAAGGCTGCATCTGGCGATTTATCTTATTCAACGAGGGTATACCAGAGATATGAAAGAGACTTTTGATAAGTATATTGGTGTGAATAAGCCGGCATACAGCGGTGGTTTTAAATATTCTGTTAAAGAAGTCATTGCCGCGATACGGGATGCAGGTGGTTTGAGTTTTATAGCACATCCGCATATGTTAACTGATCAGCGGTTAGTGGAAGAATTTATCGGGTATGGCCTGGACGGTATAGAAGTACAATATCGTAATATGCCGCAACGGTTAAGGACGGTATACGATAAATATGTATTTGAAAAAAAACTTTTACGGTGCGGCGGGTCTGACGCGCACGGTAGTTATAAAAAATATGCGGCGATCGGATCTGTCAATATTCCTTATGATTGGGTTCAGGAGATGAAAGAAAGACTTGAGAACAATGACTAAAGCAAACCAAGATATAGAATATATGCACTTAGCACTGGGCCTGGCAGCCAAAGCCAAAGGTAAAACATTGCCTAACCCGCTTGTCGGTGCCGTTATAGTCAAGAATAATAAGGTTATAGGCACGGGTTATCATAAAAAAGCCGGCAGCGCTCATGCTGAGATAGAGGCGATAACGCATTGTACAGATTCTGTTAAAAATTCATGTCTATACGTTACTCTTGAGCCGTGCGCGCATTATGGCAGGACTCCGCCGTGTGTAGATGCAATAATTGCCAATGGTATAAAACGTGTTGTCATAGGATGTAAAGACCCTAACCCTAAAGTTAATGGCCGGTCCATATGCAAAATGCGTTCTGCCGGGATAGAGGTTGTGACGGGTGTTTTAAAAACGGAAGCAGCTAAACTTAACGAAGTATTTTTTAAAAATATAAAAAAATATTTACCTTTTGTCGCAGGTAAGATAGCCCAGAGCATCGATGGTAAATCGGCGACTTATATTAACGATTCCAAATGGATAACAGCCATTAAGGCGCGGCAGTATGCACGTTCGTTACGAGATGAGTATGGCGCGGTGCTTGTCGGTATAAACACTGTGATGGCGGACGACCCATCGCTTAAGGGTTTGAAGACGGTGCCGTACAAGATCATAATTGATAAAGACCTTAAGATTAATCCGGGCGTGAAGTTATTAAACGAATTTCCGGATAAAGTTATTTTATTTACAGCTAAGACACGTTCGTCTAAAATAAAGAATATCCCAGAACAAGTGAAGATCGTTGAGCTAAAAGAACATGATATTGCTACTAATACAGAATATATCTTAAAAAAACTTTTTGCACTTGGCATATATTCGGTTTTTATTGAGGGCGGTTCAAAGACGCTGGGTGCTTTCTTTGATGCCGGCATGGTCGATAAAGCTTATTTTTTTATTGCGCCGAAGATAATCGGCGGTCAGAACGCATTGCCTTCAATAGGCGGGCTAGGTAAGTCCAAAATTACTGAGGCATTACGGCTTAAAAATATAGCCTTAAAACATTTTGGGGATGATCTTTTGATAGAAGGGGATATTGTGTATGAATAAAACGTGTGATTTTGTCTTTATATATAATATAATAATTCAGTAGCTAGTTGACAAATATGAGGGTAGGATGAAAGAATTTGATGGATTGTATAAAATAATAGTTAAATTACGATCGCCGAAAGGCTGTCCGTGGGACCGCGCGCAAAAAATAAATGATTATAAGAAGTATCTTTTAGAGGAAACTTATGAACTTATAGACGCTATCGATAAATCTGATAACGAAGAAGTATGTGAAGAGATAGGCGATATACTAATAGTTCTTATGAGTATGTGCTATTTGTATCAGGAGAAAAAGAAATTCTCTATCAAGGATGTGTTAAAGGCTGTGAATAATAAGCTTGTAACCAGACATCCGCATGTCTTTGCCGGTAAAAAAGTCAAGGATAAGACAGATGTGCTCAAAAATTGGATAAAAGACAAAGCTAAAGTAAAGAAACGTGTATTTATTAAAGATAGGTTGCCTAACGCTGTGCCGTCTTTACTGCTTGCCTCAATATTCCTTAAAGAAAAAAAACATGCCTTAGGCAGTTTCAAAGATAAGACTTTTGAAAATGAGATAATAAATGAGATAATTTCTGCGGTGCCGGGTTTCTCAGGGTCTAAAAAAAATACTTTCAAAAAGGTTCTTATGTCTTTGTCCGAATTAGCATATATCCATAAAATAGATCTTGAAGAATTGTTACGGCAGGAGATATTATATAAATCTAAAAAGATAAAATATAGACAAAAATTGGAAGATGAATAATAAACGTAAAGTAATAAGATTGGAGTGCGGTGATTTTCTTGATATGCGCTTATCTGATAAAGGCGAGAAGATAAGGGGTGAAGTCAGGGATTTTTCGCTTATGGGTATATGTTTTTCGTCCAATAAGAATTGGGTCAAGGGCCAGGATATATACATAGATTATTTTATGCGTGATGAGCTTGACGCTGTGCGTATGCGCGTTGAGATCATATGGTCTGAATTTATTGATCCGGATAGAGGATATTTTTGCGGGGGTAAGGTTATTGCGATTGAAGAGGATAAACGTGAGGTCTTCAGGCAGTATTATTATAGGAAATTAGAAGAACGGACATGATCCGTTTAATGTATTTGTAAGTGAGAAATGCCAATAATAAATCTAATAAGCAAAATTTCGGGGTTACGATAGTTGAGGCGTCTGCCGGATCGGGCAAGACATACGCTTTATCAAAACGTTACGTAAAACTTCTTTTAAATTCTCAGCCGGCGGGCTTGTCATCTGCTTTGCGGTCTATACTTGCCATAACTTTTACAAATAAAGCTACTGTTGAGATGAAAGAGCGTATATTGACAATGCTTAAAGCCATTGCGCTTGATTCTTTCGCAAACGATACTGAAAAAAAAGATATATTAGAATCTATGGGTATCCCGTCAGATTCGCTTCAGGAAGCTGCGAAGAAAGCAGTAGGTTCACTTATAAGCAATTATAGCTGGTTTCAGGTACAGACAATCGACAGTTTCATAAACAATATATTAATGGCATGTGCTTTATCTATCGGACGGTCGTCGGGATTTACTATTAAACGTGATTATAAGAGGCTGCTGGCTTATGCTTTTGATGAGCTTATAAACGAAGTGGACAACAATGTAAAAATTTTGAATATTTTTAATGATTTTCTTAAACATTATCTTTTTGTCGAGAATCGCCAGGGATGGTTCCCAAAAGAAGATATACTTGAACTTATGTCGTTGTTCTTGAATCTGAGCAATAGATACGGCAAGGATTTTTTGCTTAAAGACTATGATGCTAACCAGGTTATAATAGATAAAAAACATCTTGTCAATCTTGCCGGCGAACTTATTAATAAAGCGCCGGAAGGTTTGGATAAAAGGGTTTATAACAGTATAGAGAGGTTTTCGGGTATCGGCGCGCGCGGTTATAAGTTCGACGATATACCGGTCAAAGCCTTTGTTAAAGAAAATGTGCCGATGAATAAGGGATTTGAAGCTGATAGTGAGTATGAAGATTTATGGCGTCGTGCGAGAGGAAAAGTTATAGATATAGCTTTTGCTGAGGGTAATTATTCATATGCCCCGTATGTGAAGATATTTGTATTGGTATGCTCATTATTTAAGGAGGCGTCAAAGAAAGAAGATGTATTGTTTTTAGAGGAACTCAATACTGTTGCCAGCAGTATTATAAAAGATAATATTGTTCCGGAGATATATTACAGGTTATCTGCGCGCTATATGCACTATCTTATAGACGAGTTTCAGGATACGAGTATACTTCAATGGCGTAATCTCCAGCCTATGATCGAAGATGCCCTATCATCCGGCGGTACTTTATTCTATGTGGGTGACAGGAAGCAATCTATTTTCAGGTTTCGCGGAGGTGAATCCGAAATATTTAATAAAGTCGAGTCAGAGTTTTCAAAGTTTAATGTTGAAAAGAAATTCCTAACTACCAACTGGCGCAGCAACCATGCGATAGTCGAGTTCAATAATAAGGTTTTTGCGCAAAATAATTTGTCTAATATATTTAGTGATAAAGATATGTCCGGTAACGTTTTACCGGAAGCCGCTTCTCGCGTGGCTGATATTTTCAATAATGTCAAACAGGATTTTGTAGACAGTAGAGAATCAGGGTATGTGCAGGTTGCTATGATAGACTCTAAAAATCAGATCGAGCGGGATGAAGAGATCCGGGGCAGGCTTAAAGGTATTGTGGAAGATTTACTTTCAAGAGGATATTCTTATCGGGATATAGCCTTACTGGTACGTTCAGGTGATGAAATTGAAACTGTAAGTGCATGGTTTATGAGCGAAGGTATAGGTGTGGAGTCCGACAGGACATTAAATGTCTTTGATAGGCCGATAATAAAAGAACTATTGGCGTTACTAAGCTTTCTTGCTTCGCCTATAGATGATCTTAATTTTGCCGTGTTTATTACCGGCGATATATTCTGCACAGCTTGCGGTATAGATAAAATAGTTTTCCGCAATTTTCTTTTTGAATTGCATTCATCAAAAAATAAAAACGAAAATCTGTCATTATATAGTGTTTTCAGAAATAAGTTTCCTGAACAATGGGATAAATTTTTAAAGGGATTGTTCAAAGATGTGGGCTTTATATCGGTTTATGAGATAGTAAATAAAGTTTATTCTATATTAGACGTTACTGAAAATTTTCCGGAACAGGCTGCTTTTCTGATGAAATTCCTTGAATTGATAAAAGATAACGAAGATGAATTCGTTGGCATAGAGGATTTGCTTGAATATTTTAATAGCGGTGAGGTGGAAGGGTCTAGTCTGCAAAGTACCGGACTTAATGTAGTTAGGATACTTACGGTCCATAAGGCTAAAGGCCTGGAGTTTCCGGTTGTTATATTACCTTTCTTGAGAATGGATATATCGCCTGAAAGTGCGGGGAAAAATATGAAACTGCATATTCGAAATGATTTTTCGGATAAATTAGATTTTCTGCGGATAATACAGAACTATCGTTTTTTCTCAGACGAATTGGATGATGTGTATAGACGGGATTATGAGAAAGCGTTGATAGATGAACTAAACAATATGTATGTCGCGTTAACACGCGCGCAGAAAGAATTATATGTTTTTGTTCCGGCTAAAAGCGGGCAGTCGAATAATAAGGTACGCCTATTGATTAATGAGGATTACTGTTGTGGGGTTAAACTGAAGAAACATAAAGTATCAGATGATATTTCAGATCGGAATCTTATACTAAAGGCGCAGGCTGATATAGATTGGAAAAACAAGCTTTCCGGCGAGTTTGACATCTATAATGAAATTAAAAATCAGGATGCTATATCTGCGGGCAACATATATCATATGATTTTTTCATCTATAACAGATTGCTCGAGTTCAAATTATAAAGATATGCTTAGAGACGCCTCAGAAAAAATAAAAAATTTTTATTCATTAAATCGCGATGAGTTGAATAAATATATTTGTGACGCGGAAAAACTTATTCTTTCAGAGGAATTCAAGGATATATTTTTTGTTAACAACGCGGCTGTATTTTGTGAATCGGAGCTTTCCGATAGTAACGGTAATGTTAAAAGACCGGATAGGCTAATAGTGACAGCCGATAGCGTTACGGTTGTAGATTATAAATATAGCAAAGCTCATGGCTATGAACATCATCAGCAGATAAGCGAATATTGCGAATTGGCAAGAGCAGTATATGCGAAAGAAAAAGTTAAAGCTTATATAATATTTATCAAGGAAAAGATATTAGAGGAAATAAAGCTATGAACGCGCGCGGGATAATAATAGATTTTAATGATAACTTCATTGATAAATTAGCGGATTTGTTAGTTAATGAGTATTTGTCAGGAGACAATGATCTTAGCCGTATAGCATGTGTGTTTGGTGGTAAACGGCCGGCGTTGTTTGTAAATAGAGCCATAGCACGGATATTGAATAAACCGTTTTTACCGCCGAAGATTTTTTCCATGGACGAATATGTCCGTTACATGAGTCATGACAATATGAATATGCGGTTGGCGAGTGATTTGGAACTTACATATATTGTTTATAGTATAGCCCAAAAAAAGATCTCAGGTTTTATACAGGAGAATACATCTTTTTCCGATTTTATGCCGTGGGCTCATGAAATAGTTTCGTTTATTGAACAGTTAGACCTTGAGTGTATAGATAATAGCCGTTTATCTGATATAGAAAAAAGCGCAGGGATAGGCTTTGATGTACCGGAAAGTATAAATAAACTTTTAAAAAACATAGGATCGTTAAGGACGTTCTATCGGGCAAGACTTAAGGAACTTGGCATAACAACCAGGGGCATGTTATACTCAGGACAATCTTTTGATAATCTTGCCGATAAACTTAAAGATTTTGACAAGATATTTTTTTGCGGCACGTTTTATTTACATAAAGCTGAAACGATATTGATCAAAAATGCGCTTGATAGCGGGCGTGCTGCTTGTGTTTTTCATGGAGCTTTTCAAGAGTGGGATGTGCTGAAAAAAGTATTTAAAGATTTACAAATAGAAAATATCCAAAGTCCTCATGTGACAAAAGACATAAAGTTTTCGTTATATAAAGGACATGATACTCACACGCAATCTGCGATTGTCGCTAATATTTTCAACAATGAGATTAAGGATAAAAATGATACTGTTATAGTCTTGCCGAGAGCTGAGGCTGTCACGCCTTTACTTATGCAGATAGCGCCATTGTTGCGGAAATGCAACGTGTCTATGGGGTATCCGTTTAAGCGTACGGCACTTTATGTCTTGTTTGATCTTATATATCGCGCTCAGGAGAGTCGTATGGAAAATTCGGTATATTATTCTAAAGATTTTTTGTCGGTTTTGAAACATCCGTTAATTAAGAACACGTCATTTATCAATATCGACAGCCGTATTACCAGGATCCTCGCGCATAAAATAGAAGAAACACTAATAGGCCGTTGGGAAAGTTCGATAAGCGGAAGTATTTTTATTGATATACGTAAAATACCGCAAGACCCAAAAATTATAAATGAGGCTTTAGGTACATTAACGGGTATGGGCATAGACGTGACTTATCCGCAGTTATCCGAAACATTATCAGCGATAAATGAATTTTGTTTTTTACGATGGCAGAAATTGACCAGCCTGTTTGATTTATCGAATAAACTTAAAGATCTTATGGATATGTTAGTCAATAAAAGTATAGCCGCGACTTTTCCTTTCGCGGCCAAAAGTATAAAAAAGATTTATGCTGTTATAGAAGAATTTGCATCTGTTTTTTTTAACAATGATTCTTTTCAATCTTTAGAGGTCCTGTCAATATTTATAAAACAGCTTAAAAACGATGTTGTGCCGTTTATCGGTTCACCGCTTTCGGGTACTCAGATATTGGGATTGTTTGAAACGCGTTTATTAAATTTTAAGAACGTTATATTAATGGATGTAAATGAATCGTATCTTCCTAAGCTGAAGATTACAGAATCTCTTATCCCTCGGGAAGTTATGCTTATGCTGGGTTTAAACCGTTTGGAGAAGGAGGAAGAAATACAGCGTTATCATTTCAAGCGGCTTCTCTCCGGTGCTGAGAACAACTATATTGTATATTCCTCGGATAATGTGCATGAACGCAGCAGATTTATCGAAGAACTTATATGGGCTAAACAGCTTAAAGAACAGTCCTTAAAGAGTTTCGAGGTTAAGGATGGCGTATTTATTTCGCAAGTTAGCTTTAAGGATGAACAAATAAATAAAACCTCGGATATTGCGGATTATTTGATGTCCCAGACATATTCAGCCAGCCGCATAGATACTTATCTTAACTGCCCGATGCAGTTTTATTTTAAATACGTGTTAGGACTTAATGAAAAAGAAGATGTAAGCGAGGATATAGATGCTATAGGCATAGGGACATTCGTGCACGAATTGTTGGATAAAGCTTTCAAACAATTTATAGGTAAAAAACCGGGGATAGACGCTAAATTTACCAAATATTTTTTTAAATTGTTTGATGATAAATTTGATAATGAGATAAAAAAAAGAACAAAGTCCGGTGCGATTTTATTAAAAAATATATTAACGGCAAGGTTTGAAAGTTTTATTAACGCCGAAAAACAGTCGGATACAAAAGAGATCATTGAGCTTGAAAATAGACGCTTTGCTTCATTAGATTTAAACGGCATGAAAGTAGCTTTTCAATATACAATCGACCGCCTAGAAGAGCTTAGTGACGGGACTCTTATGGTGACAGATTATAAGACAGGCTCAGTTAAGAAGGTCCCGGCTAAAATCGAATCTTTGCAGAAAATGGCGTTCACGCGGGAAGAAATAAAAAAACAAATAAAGTCTTTTCAGCTGCCGTTATATTATCATTTTATAAATGAGGTCTTTCCTGGCAAGACAGTTAACGCCCAGCTTTACAGTCTGCGGGATATGACTAAAACTTGTTTCATTCCGTTACAGGAAACCTCATCGGCCGAAATCAAAAATGAAATATGCCGAAAAGCTTTAGCCGCGGTTTTTGAAGAGCTATTTAATGTAAAGGTCCCTTTCGTTGCAGATCGGGAGGAAACAAAATGCGCGTATTGTCCGTTCAGACAAATGTGCGCATAGGATTAATTGTGTAAAGTGTTTTTGCTGTAGGACTATTGATAATAGGGAAGAGATATTAGATCAGAACCAGTTATTAAGTATAGCCCAATTTTAATTGGACTAATATTATTTTGATATTTGAGAAAAATCAATTAGATTTTATATTTTTTTATATTGAGAATCAGGAGCGCATCCGGTATATTTTGATTGGTGAAAACAAAAGGAGAAAAATGAAAAAAATAATTATAATTATAATTATTATTTTTATTTCTTTGAATCTTACTTTTTTACTTTTTGCTGAGAACATAGTTTTAAAAACGGGTAGAACAGTTGAAGCCAGGATTATGGAAAAAAATAATAATTCGATTAAGGTTGATCTTTATGGTGTACCGGTTACTTATTATTTTGATGAAATTGCGAGTATAGATGGGCAAGCGGTCGGGGAAATATCTGCGAATATATCATTGGATTTATCTCAACAAGAAAACACACAAGATCAGGTATATTCTAAAAAGAATGTGCCTGAACTTAGTGTTGATGAGCAAATAATTTTTAGTTTTAAAGAGAATAGTGTTATATATACAAATTTTAACTATTTTTTTACAATTATGTTGCCTTTAGAATGGAAATCTTTTTATAAGAAAGATGCCAGCGGGAAAAAATTATATATTGGCAATCACGGCGACGCGATAGTTTTCTCTCCGGAGAATGATACATCTGCTTTTGTCCATATACTTATGGAACGTAGACATCCAGATATCGAGTCTATTACAAAAGAACAGGTTAATATCATTTTAAACGAACCGGAAGCTGAGATTATTTCTTATCCTGTAGATACGGAGATATGGGGGATGCATGCCAAGAAACTTGTTTTTTCTGATCGATATTCAAAAAAGGCTATTCGCTATATTATTTTTAATTCTGACGCAAAGATAACATCTATGTTGACTTTTAATTTTAAAACAATGGATGCTTATAATCGTTATATAACGGAGTTGGAGAAAGTTTTAGGAGCGACTATGCCTGGAATTGGAATACAGATTATGGGTTTTTAAGATTTATTAATTTTGTGAACTATATTATAAATCAATATATAACTATTGATTTATCCGGATTCAACTATGTGTCGATACTTGTGCAGTATAGGTGAGTTTCACATGTTAGTTGTTAACTTATGGCCGGTTATTCCAAAGAAGTGCCAGAATGTAAATACATCTTTTGAGCTGTATGATTTATCAATAAAAAGTGAAAGGATAAGTTGTTGTTGATAAATATTTTATTCAGGATAATATAATTAATAGGTGGGGTATCAATTTATTTTATGGGTTTTATAATGTATAAACGTATATGATATTAAGACATTTTTATAAAATTTTATTCACTTTGCTTTTATTGACGTTGCCGTTATCACTCTATGCTAATAATGTTACTGTCAGCAATATTTCTTTGACAGACCCGGATGGGGCAGGCGAGACTATTAATGTGGAATTTGACATCAGCTGGGGGAATTCATGGCGCGGCTCAATTAATCATGATGCTGCCTGGGTATTTGTAAAATATTCGACTGATTCAGGCTCAACATGGAATCATGCGACTTTAAAGACCTCAGATACTTCTACGGGGTATGATAAAAATAATACTTCTTTGGGCTATTCGCAGGGTACAGGCACGGAACTTGACATAATTGTACCTGATGATAATACTACAACTGCCGGCGGCGGATACGGAGCATTTCTTGAACGTTCTTATCCGGGCGCAGGAACGGTAGATACGAATGATATCAATCTTGTGTGGGATTGGGGCACAGACGGATTGACCGGCAGTACGCAGGCGAGAGTAAAAGTGTTTGCTATAGAAATGGTTTACATACCGCAAGGGTCATTTTATATAGGTGACGGCAATGGTGGTACTGAATCAACTTACGCATTTCATGAAAACGGGGTGGGGAATACTCCCGTTCAGATTACGACTACAAGTAAAAATATAACATGTGATAATACAAGTTATAATGACGATATAGATACGACACCTGTGGCTGTTGACGGTGATGGCGGTATTACGGGTAACGCGAATTGGCCTACGGGGTATGAGGCTTTTTATTGTATGAAGTATGAGGTCACGCAGGCAGCGTATCGTGATTTTTTAAATATGCTGCCTTTAGCGCAACAGGAAACCCGTACTGCCGCGACTTTGGATGGAGATGAAACAGGTGACTATGTCATGGTGGGTGAGGACGGGGGATTTGATGGTCGACAAACAATAACGACAGAGTCTGATCCGGGATCAGGCCCGTATACTTTTGGATGTGATCTAGATAACGATAATACTGTTGATGAGGCCAATGACGGTGAATGGCAGGCTATGAATTATATAAATTGGATGGATTTATGTGCGTATGCTGATTGGTCGGCCTTAAGGCCTATGACCGAACTTGAATTTGAGAAAGCATGCCGTGGGCCTATGGATGCTGTTTATGCTGAATATCCGTGGGGTACGTTGGACAATACTGAAGCGGAGAATGTGACTAACGAAGGGATGATAAATCAAATATCTACCGAGTCAGGTAAAGGATTATCAAATTATTATTCTGCTACTTACGGACCCGGCGGTGCCTTAAGAAATGGTTTTGCCGCAACTTCAAGTACTAACCGGCAGACATCAGGTGCATCGTATTACGACGTTATGGAGATGGGCGGGAACGTTTGGGAACGGGCTGTTACTTTAGGGAATTCTTCCGGCAGGAATTTTGACGGTACTCATGGCGATGGTGTTTTAACTACGGCTACCAACAATGAAGGCAATGCAACTAATACCGGTTGGCCGGGGATAGATGGTACTCCGAGTTATGGTGTAACCGGCGGGACGGGCGGCGGGTATAGAGGGGGTAGTTGGGGTTGGGGACCTTCGGTTGCTACTGTTTCTTCCCGTGATAATGCGGCTGAAACGGATACTGTGCGTTACTCAGATGACGGAGGACGTTGCGTAAGAACGGCTCCGTAATTTTGTCTCTTAGCTGGCTTAAAGCATAAGACTTATAACTCAGAAGGCTTGTCACTTTACTCTGGTTTTGCTATAATCTGGGATATGTATATTCCGGAAATATTAGCAGCTAAAGATAAAGGTGTATCTTTTGAGTTTTTCCCACCCAAGACGGAAAAGACCAGAGAAAAATTTAATAATACATTAGATGTATTAAGCCGATTTGAACCTTTATATGTTTCTATGACATGCGGCGCGGCAGGCAGTACCCAAAGCTTTACTAAAGATGCGGTTGATATATTGCTTAAATACAAAGATCTAACCGTTATGCCGCATATTACATGTATTGACGCGTTAGAAGAATCTATTACACAAATATTGGATTATTATAAATCACGCAGTATAAATAATGTTATGTTGTTGAGGGGAGATATACCGTGTGACAGAGAATATTTTAACATTGAAGATATGGTCTTTCCGCATGCGTCCGACCTTATAAAGTTTGTTCGTGACCGGTATGATTTTTCAGTAGGAGCGGCTGTTTATCCTGAAGGACATATAGAGTCAATATCGCTTGAGGATGATTTAGCCGGGACTTTATTGAAGATAGAACACGGTGTGGATTTTGCGGTAACACAGATGTTTTTTGATAATAGTTTATTTTATAAGTTCTGTGACAAATTAAGAAAGAATAAAGTAACCATACCGATCTTGCCGGGTATATTTCCGTTAACAGATATAGTAAAATTAAGTAATTTTACAACCATGGTCAAGACCAGTATACCGTCCTGGATAGAAGAGAAAATGCTTAAGTATGCGAATAGTCCGGATGATATGCGCAAGGCAGGGATAGAGATTACAATTAAACAATGTAGAGACCTGACAGCTAACGGCGTTAAGTTTTTGCATTTTTTCACTTTTAATAACCCGGAAGTCATGGTTGAGATATTGAACGCGCTGGGTACGACAGCTAAAAAAGGAGTATAGAAAATTATGATGAAGAAAAAATATTTAGGTATAATAAATAGAGAGGTGGTTACAGCCGCGCCTGATACGACGGCCGTTGATATAGCTAACCTTATGGTGGAAAATGATATAGGCGTAATAGTTGTTATGGATAAAGGCGTTGTCAAAGGAATAATAAGTGAACGTGATATAACGCGGCGTATTGTCGCTAAAAACGTTGACCCGAAAAATACACTTGCGTCTGATTTTATGACAAAAGAAGTTTTGTCAGTTGAAATAAGTGACGGATTGAATGTTATATACAAGACGTTGTGTGAAATGCGTTTTCGGCATTTGCTTATAATGGATAAAGGTAAACTTATCGGTATAACGTCGCGGCGTGATCTTTTAGATGGTATAAGCGCTTTCCAGGGTGGAGGTACTTTATGAGTTATCAAGGGGATGAGAGACGAAAATATGCCAGAGGTAATTTACCGATCAAGATGTTTGTACACTTACCGAGCGGTAAGCTTATTTCTGTTTTTTTATCTGACGTAAGTCTCGGCGGTGTTAAACTTAAAGTACCGGAAAAACTCAAAGTTGACCAGATCATAGCAGTCGAGTTATGTACTGAAGACCATCCGGAACATATTAACGCGCGGGTTGCCTGGGTCCATGAAGAGCGGACAGGCGGTAAGACTAAAAAAAATATTTATTTCGTTGGCCTTGATTTTGATAAATAACCTTAAGTTATTCCGTAAGATCACACAAGATTAATAGCAATTAATATGAAAAACAATAAAAAATTGGGTTTTTGGGATGTTTTTTCCGTTTCGTTTGGCGGCATGATATCATCAGGATTATTTATTCTTCCCGCGATAGTCTATAAACATTGCGGCCCAGCGATATTAATAGCCTATTTTTTTTCCGGAATATTATTGTTACCGACAATATTAAGTAAAGCTGAGCTTGTAAGCGCTATGCCTAAAGCCGGAGGTGCGTATTTTTTTATAGAACGCAGTCTTGGTACTTTATTGGGGTTTTTCAGCGGACTGGCCGGCTGGTTTTCTGTAGCGCTTAAGAGCGCGTTTGCGCTTATAGGTGTAGGGGTACTGGCACTCTATTTTTATCCGCAGGGCGGGATGGATTATTTATATATAAAGATAATTGCTGCCGTAACATGTGTATTTTTTGTTGTCCTGAATATGTTCGGTATAAAAGCCAGTGCGTGGATACAAAATCTTTTAGTCTTGTTTATATTTTTGGCATGTTCTTTTTTTATTTTTTTAGGGTTTGAACATATAAACTATTCTAATTTTACACCGTTTTTAAGAGGTTCAATAAATGATTTTCTTATGGTAGTGGGTATGGTCTTTGTCTCATACGGCGGCTTGACAAAGATTGCGGCTATAGCCGAAGATGTCAATGATCCCGCCGGTGATATACCCAAAGCAATGGGTTTATCGTTTGTAGTAGTGCAGTTCATATATTGTTTATGTGTATGGGTGATCATAGGGCTCTTTCCCGCGGATAGACTTATTTCGACCTTCATGCCTTTAACGGATGCAGGATATGTGTTTGGCGGTAGATTTTTTGCCGTGATAATGTCTATTGCGGCATTCTTTGCCTTTGTGACTACGGCAAATGCCGGTATAATGGCTGCCTCGCGCGTTCCGTTTGCTATGTCTAAAGATGGGCTTCTTCCGGATTTTTTGGGTAAACTTGCGCCTAAACGTAATGTCCCTGATGCCGGGTTGATATTTACCGGTGTTTTTATGGTATTACTTATATTGTTCCTTGATCTTGAAGCGTTGGTCAAAACGGCGTCTATGCTTATGATACTTCTTTTTGCTTTTGAGAATGTTGCCGTTATAGTCATGCGGGAAAGTAAGATTATAAATTATAAACCTACTTTTCGTTCACCGTTTTATCCGTGGCTTCAGATTTTTGCGTGTGTTATATATATAATGCTTATTGCCGAGATGGGTGTTATATATTTGTATATAGGCATAGCTTTTATAATAGTCAGCGGTATATTGGCGGCGGTATATTCACCTAAAGTTAATAAGGAGTTTGCGCTTGTTCATTTGGTTAAAAAAATAACAGATAAAAAACTTGCAGATAGCATGCTTGAGTCAGAGTTGAAAGATATATTACATAAACGGGACAACATAATAAAAGACCGGTTTGACCGGTTAATTGAAAGATGCGAGATAGTGGATTTAGATAAAGATGTTTCGTTGGAAGAGATGTTTGGTATTATATCGGAAAAAATGGCAAATAGCGTCGACATGGATGAGGATAAACTTAAAAATGCACTTATAGAACGAGAAAACACTTCACATACGGTTATTGAAGAAGGGTTAGCTATCCCGCATATTGTGATAGAGGGCAATAATAAATTTGAGATATTATTGCTCAGATCTGTGCCCGGCGTTAAATTTTTACCGGAAGAAGAGCCTGTTCATGTAGTATTTGTACTGATAGGCAGCGCAGATGAGCGTAATTTTCATTTACGTATACTTATGTCTATAGCACAAATTGTACGTGAAGACAATTTTTATAATAATTTTAAAAATGCTTTGAACGCGGACGCTTTGCGTATGCTGCTTTTGTCGTCATCGCGTGTAAGGCATTAACCGGAGGCAATTATGGTACGCACGAAAATTATCGCTACATTGGGACCTGCGAGTAATAATACCAGGGTTATACGCAAGATGATGGATAAGGGTCTTGATATTGTGCGTTTGAATTTTTCACATGGCACACATGAAACACACATAAAAGCTATAAAACTTATCAGGACACTTAATGCTAAAAGGCGCAGAAAGATAATGATAATGCAGGATCTTGAGGGTTTTCGTATACGTGTGGGGAAAGTCTCGGCGCCTGTTAAATTGGTACATGGCAAACCCTTCTGTTTTTATAAAAAAAATGTATTGGGAAACGAGAAGGGCATAAGTCTGGATTATAGCGGGCTGTTTAGTAGTATAAAAAAGGGCAGTCTTTTATATATAGACGACGGGCGGTTGATATTTGAAGTCAGAAAGTCCGGCGATAGATTGCTTGAGACAGTAATCGTTACGGGAGGTATTTTGAATTCACATAAAGGCGTGAATATGCCGGATGTTAATCTCAAGTTCCCCTCACTTACTGAAAAAGACAAAAACGATTTAATAGTCGCACTGAATTATAAAGTAGACTATATCGCGCAATCGTTTGTCCGCAGTGCGGCTGATGTCAATGCACTTAGAAAATTTATGGAGAGTAAAGTCTCGAATATTGAAATTTTTGCTAAAGTAGAGAACAAACAAGCTATAGCCAATATTGATAGTATTATAGACGCGGCCGATGGTATAATGGTTGCCCGCGGTGATTTGGGTGTTTGTCTGCCTATATATAAAGTTCCGGTATTGCAGAAAGCAATCATTAAGAGATGTAATGCTAAAAATAAACCTGTAATAGTGGCAACACAGATGATGGAATCTATGATAACGCAGAGTATGCCGACAAGAGCCGAAGTCAGTGATGTCGCTAATGCTATATTAGACGGAGCGAGTCATGTTTTGTTGTCTGCTGAAACGGCCGTTGGGATAAAACCCGAAAGAGTTGTTGATATGATGAATAAAGTAATAAAGTATACAGAAAAACATATTGACGGATAGGTCTTTGATAAGAGAGTAATTCTATGATGGATACTAAATTGCGTAAAGGTATTTTAAGACATGCCTATAAACAAACAGGCAGAGCGATAGTTGATTATAAGATGCTGTCTGACAGCGACAACATCTTGGTCGCGGTTTCAGGCGGAGTGGATAGTTTATCCTTGGCTGTGTTACTTTACTTGAGAGCGAAGAAAATACCGATAAAATATAAACTGCAGTTTTGTTTTGTCAATACAGATATTGTCGAGATAGATATAAACGCGATAAGAGTTTTTATTGAAAAGCTGGGCGGCACGCTTATAATAAAAGACAATGTCTTGGATGGCGATAACAATAGCTGTTTTTGGTGCGCATGGAACAGACGCAAAAAATTATTTGAAACTGCTCGTGAGCTGGGTTGTAACAAAATAGCGTTTGGTCATAATCTTGATGATTTGGCGGAAACGATGCTGCTTAATCTTTTATATCGCGGTGAAATAAGCACATCGCCTCCGAGTCTGGATATGTTCGGCGGTGAGATAAAAGTTATCAGACCGCTTACTTATTTAAAGAAAAGCCAGATACTGGAGTTTGCCGCTAATATGGATATTCCGGATATAAAAGCCATTTGTCCGTATGATAAAAACAGCCGTCGTGAATTTGTTCGTAATTTTTTAAACGAATCAGAAAAAGATTGCGATGCTGTTAAGAAAAATATATTACGCAGTCTTGCTCGGGTGAAAAAGGATTATTTAGTCTAATATGAAAAAAGTTTTAATAACAGCCGGTTCTACCTGGATGAAGATTGATGATGTGCGGGTTATAACCAATATCTTTACTGGTAACACAGGTGTATTTATAGCGAAAGAAATGGCCAAATGCGGCATAGCCGTGACGCTATTGCTTAATCCTGCAAGAGTGCTAAAGACTCCGGTATCAAATAATTTGAAAGTTATGCCGTTTTTTTATTATCATGAATTAAAAGATCTGCTTATGGATGTTTTGAAAAACGAGAAGTTCGATCTTATAATACACACCGCGGCTGTAAGTGATTATAGGGTTAAAGGTAAATGTACCGGTAAGATAGCTTCGGGTGTTAAAGGCATGACTTTAGAGCTTTTGCCTGTCGGTAAATTGATAAAGACAATACGCAAAGAATGCGGTGACGCTTTGCTGGTACAGTTCAAGCTTGAGACAGACGGTAAAACCATATGTGATACGGCGCATGACAGCTTACTTAAAAATAAAAGTGATTACGTTGTAGCAAATGTTTTAAATGATGTTCTTTCGGACTATAAGGCGAACATTATAGACAAATACAAAAAAATTGTTAGTATAAATTCTAAGAAAGAGCTTGTCGTGAAGTTAATTGATTTAATAAGGTAATATATGGATAAACAAGTTATATCTATAGATAAAGTTTCTGAAAATATAAAACGGATTGTAATTAAAAGCCGTTATATTTCTGATAAAGCATTACCCGGACAGTTTTTGGTCTTAATGACCAACGAACAATCTGAGCGTATACCGCTGACTATTGTTTCGGCAGATAAAACAGACGAAACAATAACCTTGATATTCCAGGAGGCGGGTTTCTCGACTAAAGAACTTGGCCGTGTTATTCCGGGCGATAGGCTTTTTTCATTAGCCGGGCCGTTAGGCCATGCTACGCATATCGATAAATTGGGTAGAGTCATACTTGTCGGCGGCGGTGTCGGGATAGCGGAGATATATCCTGTTGCCAAAGCCTTTAAAGATGTCGGTAATGAAGTAACGGTTATTGTCGGTGGTCGTAATAAAGATTTACTTATTTTAAAAGATGAGATAGCGACTGTCGCAGACAGATTTATTCTTATGACCGATGACGGTTCTTATGGGCGTAAGGGCTATACCACAGACGCACTTAGTGAATTACTTAAAGAAGAAAAAGATTGCAGGTTAGTATATGCCGTCGGGCCTGTTCTTATGATGCAACGTGTCGCGGGTATAACGGAAAAATATAAAGTCAAGACTTTGGTGTCATTGAATACACTTATGGTTGACGGTACGGGTATGTGCGGCTGTTGCCGTGTTAAGATAGGCAATGAGATAAGATTTGCCTGTGTTGACGGTCCGGAATTTGACGCGCATGAAGTAGATTGGCAGGAACTTATCTGGCGTAACAGCACTTATATTGAGCAGGAAGAGCATATATGCCGGTTAGATTTAAAACTTAAAGGAGTCGATAGCTGATGGACAGAAAATTGCCGGTAAAATGGGCCGAGTTATCTTCTCAAGAACGGGTTATGTCATTTGATGAAGTATCACTCGGCTATACTGAAGAACAGGTCTTAAAAGAGGCGGCGCGTTGTCTGCAATGCGAAGATCCGCAATGTTCTAAAGGCTGTCCTGTTGGTATAGATATAAAATCATTTATTTATCATGTAACACAGCGTGAATATAATAAAGCATACAATATTATCCGTGCGAGGAATGATTTTCCTTCTATTTGCGGAAGAGTTTGCCCAAGCGAATACCAGTGCAGAAAAAGTTGTATTTTAACTAAGAAGAATTCACCTTTTGCGGACGAGAAAGCTATAAACATACATTTGATAGAACGGTTTGTTGGTGACTATGGCCGTAAAAATAAGATACCAAAAAATATTAAAGTTACCGAAAAATATAAAAACAAAAAAGTAGCCGTTATAGGGTCAGGTCCTGCGGGTTTATGTGCTGCCGGCGAACTTGCTTCAAGCGGAGTTAAAGTTGTTATCTTTGAAGCACTCCATAAACCGGGCGGTGTTTTAGTTTACGGTATACCGCCTTTCAGATTGCCGCGTGATGTGTTGGCTCATGAGATAAAAACTTTGCAAGCATTAGGCGTTGAGATAAAGACTGACATTGTTGCCGGCCGTGCGGTGCTATTAGATGAGTTTTTTGCCGATGGTTTTGACGCTGTCTTTTTAGGACTTGGCGCGGGTATCCCGGGCTTTCTTGGAGTGCCTGGCGAAAATCTTGCTAATATCTATTCTGCCAATGAATTTTTAACGCGTGTTAATCTCATGTCTGCCCATAAATTTCCTGAATATCGCACACCTATAAATGTAGGCAGACATGTTGTTATAGTCGGCGGCGGTAATACGGCAATGGATGCGGCTCGTACGGCGGTGCGGATACAAAAAAGCAAAGGCTATGAGATAAATGTAAAAATCGTCTATAGACGGACCGAAAAAGAATTACCGGCCCGCCGTTTTGAGATAGGGCATGCTTACGAGGAAGGTATAATTTTTAAGTTTCTTACTTTACCTGCAGAATTTGAAGGTTTGGATGGAAGGGTTTCTAAGATCAAATGTCTTGAGTGCAGATTAGGTGAACCGGATGAATCGGGGCGTATGCGTCCTGAAAAGATACCGGGCAGTGAATTTATTATGCCTTGTGATACAGCAGTTATTGCTGTGGGGTTGGGCGCAAACAAAGTCTTGACTTCTGTAACGCCTTCAATTAAAACAGATAGGTGGGGTGATATAATTATCGATCCCAATACAATGGCGACATCGGTTAAAAATGTTTTTGCCGGCGGAGATATTGTCGGCGGTGAAGGCACAGTCATTGAGGCTATGGGCATGGCAAAAAGAGCGGCAGTCTCGATCTTGAGATCGTTTGACGATAAATAATACATTTTGGATATCATGTTTTTTGGTATATAGTAATAAATAGATATTTTTTACGGAGGTGGTTTATGGATAGAGTATATTTAACTAGAGACGGTTATGAAAAACTGGCTGAAGAGTTGGATTTTTTAAAAAAAACTAAACGCAGAGAAATTACTGCGGCTATAGAACATGCGCGTCAGCTTGGTGATTTGAAAGAAAACGCGGAATATCATGCCGCTAAAGAAGCTATGTCACATAATGAGGCTCGTATAAGTGATCTGGAAGATAAGCTAAGCCGTGTTGAAATAATAGACGATGTTAAAATTGATGCGGATAAAGTTTTTATCGGCGCCAAAGTTAAAGTTTTGGATATGGACACCGAAATAATTGACGAATATATGCTTGTCGGGCCTGAAGAAGTAGATCCCGTAAACGGGCTTATCTCTACAACTTCACCTGTCGGTAAAGCTTTTTTGGGGCATAAAGTCGGCGATATTGTTCAAGTTGATGTGCCTGCGGGAACATTGAAATATAAAATAACAGAAATATCGAGGTAGCGTATGAAAAGTTTCAGGTGTAATTATTTCTTTCTCATTACAGTCATTTTATTGAATTTTTGCGGATGCGGCATACTATCGAACCGTTCATCGGTTATGACTATGCGCCGTTTAGCTAAAGAAAAAGCGATGATAGAGCGTGAGGTATCTTTGCAGGAAGCGAATTTTGACAAACTTTTATCGGACTTTACTGCAGGGAAAATACCGGATGATATAACAAGAGAATGGGTATTGCTTAATTATGGCGAGCCTGTTGTTGTAAATATGGATAGTACGGCTAATAATGAAATATTCATATACCGTTATCCTATGGAATATGCTGATACTGACAAAATATATTTTGAATTTGATACTAATGGCAATATACTTTCCAGAAAGATTGTAATGGCCAGGGAACGTAAATAATAAAATGAATTTAATTTACAATCCGGAGATTTTTTAGGACAAAAACCAAAGACTACTGATTGACAATAACAGTAAAGGTATATAATATACAAGGGTAATAGGTCAGAATATTTTTAATATTAGAAGGAGGGGATATGTCCGATAAAATAACTACAACTAAAAAAAGCAGTGTGATGAAACTGGGATTAGGGTTAGCATTCGTATTGTTGGGGCTTATATTCGTTTTGGTATGGCGTGTAGCGCTATGGACTGTTATTCAGGGTATACTGCCTATTGTTTTGATTTTGGCAGGGGCTGCCTTGATTTATCTTTCAAAAAGTTAAATTGCAGGGTTTCTTTTATTATTTGATTTTTTATAGTGATATAGTAGAATACTTCAATACTATTTATCTTAACTTTTACAGTATAAAAAAATATGTTTAAGCGACTTTTTATTTCAGGCCTTGCGTTTGTCGTACCTGTAGTAATTACAGTTTACGTGATCTATATGTTATTTTCTTTTGTGGATAACATATTAGGCAGTCTGGTTAAATCCTTTCTGGTAGATTATCTCGGTTACAATATCCCGCATATACTTAATATCACAATTGGTATAGTTTTGACTGTGCTTGTGCTTGTTGTGCTTGGCGCGTTAGTGCAGTTAACGAAAAAGAAGCTGGTACAATTTCTTGAAAGAGTCTTTTTTTCCTGGCCGTTAGTTGAGAAAGTTTATTTTCCGATAAAAAAAATTGCAAATTTCCTATTTTTCAGAACACAGAAAAGTTTCAAAAGTGTTGTTTTGCTCGAATATCCCAGAAAAGGTATTTATACTATCGGTTTTATAACTAACGAAGGTTCGGAGCATTTATCCGAAAAAATCGGGAAGAAAATTTATAATGTTTTTATATCTTCGTCGCCGTCTCCGCTTACGGGTTTTACAGTAGTGGTTAGAGAGAGCGAGCTGATCTTTCTTGATATAACAGTAGAGGAAGCATTACAGTTTATAGTTTCAGGCGGTTTATTAAATCCTGAAAAATAACTTTTGCGGTGTAAAATCTGTATTTTAGATATACGCGGGCGAAGTGAACCCTGAACATGTTCAGACTATGCGTCTTTAAAACTATGGGTTTGTAGTTTCGGAATGAAACAGAAAGGAAATTGAAATGTCTCAATACATCTTAGGTGATGACGGCGATTTTACTATTAAAAATTATGACGAGAAAGATACATTTTCTAACTTTTTGCCCGGTATAGCCGGTGTCTGGGGAGTACCTATCTGGGCTTTTTATGTTAACCGCGGACAAGGCATAATAAGTTTTGGGCTTGAGAGTAAAGAACGCGCGATAACGGAGTTCTTGCCGGCCAATAAAGCATATAGCGGTGTCACAAAATATGGGTTTAGGACTTTTATTAAAATAAACGGTAATATTTTTTATGAGCCGTTCAGCCCTATAAAATCTTCAGACTGCCAGCGTGATATGAAGATAAACAGCGCGTATTTTTCAGTTTCTGAGAGTGATCCGTCGCGTGGCTTAAAAATAAATGTTAAATATTTCACTTTACCTAACGAATCTATCGGTGCGTTGGTTAGAGAGGTGAAAATAACAAATATATCCAAATCAGAAGTGAACATTCAATTGCTTGACGGTCTTGTGCGGATAGTACCGTTCGGCGCGGGAGATTGGGTGCTGAAACATATGTCACGCACGTTAGAGGCTTGGATGCATACTTCAATAACGAAAAATACTGCCTTATTTAGGCTTATTGTGTCGCCTGATGACGTAAGTAAGACGGAATATATAAAAGGTGCTAATTTCAATCATTCTTTTTATGAGGAGAACGGTGTAAAAAAATATTCTCAATATATCTATGATCCTTCAACCGTTTTCGGCTACGATACTTCTTTCACTTGTCCTGTGGAATTTGTGAAACCGGGATTTAACACGCCTGAAAAACAAATATCATGCGGAAAGATGCCATCGGCATTAAATTTGTTTAACTGGTCTATTAACCCGGGCCAGGAAAAGACTTTTTATAGTATTTACGGCGCGTCATTCAAACAGGACGAAATAATTAAATTTACATCTGCGATTACGGAGAGAAAAATAAAAGAAAAAGACAGAGAAAATTCAAATATAGTACATGGGATAAAAGATAACGCTTTTTGTGTTTCCGGTAAAAAAGAGTTTGACAAATATGTCGGCGCGACTTATTTGGATAATGTTTTAAGGGGTGGCGTGCCTCATTCATTTGACAAAGAAAATCACTATTACATATATTCACGCAAACACGGTGACCTTGAACGTGACTATAACCAGTTCAGATTATTGCCGTCGTATTTAAGTGAAGGCGAGGCAAATTACAGAGATATAAACCAGAACAGACGTATGGATTTTTTCTTTAATTCGTCTATAGGAATAGAGAATATTTGTTATTTCCTTAACTTAATAAAAATAGACGGTTATAATCCCTTAGTGGTTCAGGGTGAGAAACTTATATTGAAAAAAACTCAAGCAAAAAAAATAATTGATAAATTTAAAATATTTGAAGATGAAGGGCTTTTAGATTTAATGCAGAAAGGTTTCCATCTTGGCGAGTTTTTCGTTTATCTTGAGAAAAAAGATATTAAAGTAAAAAATCGTGATGTGATAGCGTCTGAGTTATTGTCTTTAAGCACAAAGACCATAGCGGCACGTTTTGGCGAGGGTCATTGGATAGACCATTGGCGTTATAACCTTGAGCTTATCGAAAACTATCTATATTTTTATCCGGACAAACATGCCGAGCTTTTTATGCATAAAGGTTTCATGTTTTGGGATGACGAGGTGCGTGTCTTGCCCCGCGATATGCGATATTGTTTATGCGGCGAAAAAGTATTTCAGGGTGAGAGTATCGCGCATGACAAAGATAAAGCATGTCTGATAGCGTCACGCCGGGAAAACAGAAATACACTTTACACAAAAAATGCTAAAGTATACAAAACCACCCTTATAGAAAAGCTATTAACCATAATATTAAATAAAGCCGCAACGTTAGACGCGTCAGGCATTGGTATAGAGATGGAGGCTGGTAAACCCGGATGGTGTGATTCATTGAACGGTTTGCCGTCATTATTCGGTTCGTCGACTTGTGAGACATTGGAGCTGAAAAGAGCTAACATAATATTAAAAGACGGCCTTTCGGCTGTCATGAAAAATGGGATAACAGAGATTGAACTTAACAGCGATGTTTGCTTTTTTCTTAACGGTATGATCAAAAACCTCAGAGAGTGGAGCGTATTGAAAGCTAAATCTAAAGATTTAATATATTGGCAGGCATCAAATGATATTAAAGAAATTTTTAGAGAAAAAACATTTTTTGATATATCCGACGAAACCAAAAAAGTCAAGATCACAGTAATAATGGATTTTATTGATACATGCATCAAGCGGCTTGATAGCGCGATAGCTAAAGCTAAAGATCCTGTTACGGGAACCTGCTTTACCTATTTTAAATCAGAAGTCGTAAATTATAAGATTGAGAAAAACAAGATAATCCCGAAAGAATTTAAAGCTTCACCGTTACCTTTGTTTTTAGAAGGCCCTGTCAGCGCCTTACGTGTAAATAAAGATAAAGCCGATTATGTCGCGGTACGCAAATCAATGCTTTTCGATAAAAAACTTAAAATGTATAAATTAAACTGTAGTCTTAAAGATGAGCCGTTAGAAATAGGCCGTAGCCGTATATTTGTTCCCGGCTGGCTTGAGAATGAATCTATCTGGCTGCATATGGAGTACAAGTATTTACTAGAGACGATAAAAGCAGGGTTTTATAAAGAATTTTTTAGAGATTTACAAGATATGGCAGTCTGTTTTTTTGACCCTGATCGTTACGGCCGTAATATTTTAGAAAACTCTTCATTTATTGTAAGCAGCGCTTATCCTGATAAGAGCATATGGGCTAAAGGCTTCGTCGCACGTCTAAGCGGCGCGACAGCCGAATTACTTAATATTTGGGGTATAATGTGTTTGGGCCATAAACCTTTCACAGTTAACTCTAACGGACTTTTAACAATGGAATTTAATCCTGTTTTGCAGTCGGATTTTTTTACCGACAAAGAAAAAATTGTCTGTATTGACGGCAAAGACTTCCAAATAGCGAAAAACACCTTTACATTTAAACTATTTTCAAAGACTTTGATTGTTTATCATAACCCAAACAGGAAAGACACTTTTAAGAATTGTAAGACTACCCGTATAGTTACCAATATTGACGGTGCCCAGTATGTAACGGATAGTTTTTGTATTAAGGGTACATTAGCTCAACGAGTCCGCAGCGGCGAAGCGGAAAAAATAGATGTTTATTTGAATTAGCTATGGGGTATATGGTAAGTATGGTGGATTAGGGCAAACATTTATTGTTGCAATAATAACAACAAACACAGATAATCCTGAAAAATGAGTGATTTTACGAGATTTTCCTGAAAATGTTTGTTTTCACACAAATTTTACATAACTGTAATTGCAAAATAACACTTGACATTATAACGTCATTTTCGGTAAAATAAGGTAGCTCTTTATAATAAATATATTATGTCTGGTTATCACATCCGCAGTTCTTTAAACTGGGGGAGAAAGGAGGTGAGTTAAATTTTGTACCGAAGTAACTGTACAAAAAGGATGTTATAACTATAGATTTTTGAGCTAAAGGGGATTTGTTCACAATCCTTATAAAGAGATAAATGAGTATTTAAAGGGATTTTTCGGGATACGAAAGGGAGGATTTTAATGAGTAGAAAATTAATTACACTTTTTGCTATCCTTTGCGTTACTTTAAGCAGCGCGGCTTTTGCCGGATTGCAGAACATTAAAGTAAGCGGGGATATCACGTCACAAGCTATAGCACGTGATTTTGGATCAGATGCTACTGCATCATCGTATGGTGAAGATTCAGCTTACTTATTGACACAGGTACGTTTAAGATTTGATGCTGATTTGGCTGAACAGGTTTCTGCTACTGTAGCATTGATCAATGAACGTGTATGGGGTTCAAATGGTTATTCTTCATCAGAAACAGATAAAAATGATATAGAATTAGATCTTGCTTATGTAACATTAAAGCAGGCTTTCTATGATCAGCTTACATTGATCGTAGGTCGTCAAAACCTTTATTATGGTACAGGCATGATCGTAGGGGCTCCTGCAACTAACCAAACAGGGGATGATTATCTATATGGTGATTTATCACTAAGTAATGGTTTTGATGCCGTAAGAGCTATTATTGATTTGGCTCCATACACTATTGATTTAGTGTATGCTAAGGTTACAGAAGGATCTGCATACAATTCAGATGATGATGTAACTCTTTATGGTGTTAATGCAGCTTATGATTGGAGTTCATATAACGGTTTAACTGAAGCTTATTTCTTTGCAGCAGATAATGCGAGAGTATATAACTCAGGTACTCTTATTGATTCAACTCAATCAAATACTTATGTTTTGGGTGCAAGAACACAGTTCAACCCAACTGACAAGACTACTCTTGGAATTGAAGGCGCATGGCAGTTTGGTGATGCCTATATTACAGGTAGTGTAGACACGTATCGTTATGCGATGGCTGGTAATGCGTTTGCACAGTATCGTATGCTTGATAAATATAACACTACTTTCGGTTTGTGTTATGCTTATTTTTCAGGTGATGATGATTTGTCTGATGGGAGATACAGTGCTTGGGATCCTATGTTTGAATCACAATCTCCAGCTGAAATAATGAACCTTTTGGTTGCGCAGAGTGGTGTACAATCACTTACAGCAAGTGCTTCTTTTATGCCTAAAGAAGATATAACAATTAAAGGTTCATATACTTATGCTATGTTGACTTATGATTATTATTCAAGCACATTTACTCCTGATTATGGCCCTGCAAAGAACCATAGTTATTCCGTAAACACTGATAATTGGCAGCTTGGTAGTGAAGTTGATGCAGCCATACTTTACGATTACACAGAAGATGTTCAAATGAGCCTTAACGGAGCGGTGTTTATACCGGGAAATTTCTTTGACGGTGCAAATGACGGCGACAGCACTATGTACTCACTACGTGGTGGCATAACAGTAAGCTTCTAATTGTAATTTAATTTTTGAGATTCTAACCCCGTTCCTGAAAAGGAACGGGGTTTTTTAATTCCAATCAATCCTATACTAACCCAGTATAGGACCGGGTCCTCAACAGGGTTACTTATCTTTTTACGGGCGGACACAAAACCTGTCTTTATGTATTTTTTCTATAGATATTTTGCCAATTTCTTAACTATATAGGAATAGCT
>JAQVMQ010000055.1 GCA_028703535.1 Candidatus Omnitrophota bacterium
GATCAAGAGTTTTCCCTAACTGTAAAACAGTCCTGATACTTCTTTGCTCGCCCTTTAAAGCTCTAAAGCCATAGCCATTATCGAAGACTGTAACTATATCTTTTCTGCCATAACTATCATCTATAGATTGAGCCGTTATAACACAGCTGCCCATATTAATATGTTCCAAGACATTACCAGCCGTCATGCGTATAAAATCTTCGGCATCAAACGTAACAGACAACGCTTCTACAATATGTGTCAAATCAGATAAGTAGTAGATATCTTCTAAATCGTATAAAGAACTCCCAAAAAACTTTAAATGGTCCGTCGTATCATCAGATGAGGTAATTGCAATAATCTTTAAACCGCGATGCTTCAACTCTTTTAAAGATGCGGCAAATAAAACCTCATCAAAACTATCCATACCCGGCATAGTTAAATGCGCAATATCAATAATATCCCTTATATTTTTTGATCGGAAATAATTTTCCATATTCAAAGAAGAAGAACTTTCTTCATCTTCATGATAAAAATAAAATATATCCCTATTATCATCTCCTAACAAAGATTCACTACCCAACTCACGTAAGGCTTTAACATTCCACAATAAATGGCCCTCCCCAAATCTCTCTTTTTCAGCTTGATCTTTTAAAGGCAAATCGTCTACCCGCCAATTATCGCCATGGGCAGACGTAACGACATACCAATCATTCTGATCCAAATGAAAACTTTCTACAATCCCCCCAAAAGAATCTTCATAAGGTGTATCTTTAAGATCCAATACAGCTTCTAAAGGAATCCTGCATCGGGTATCGTTGATCATACCGGTTGAATATACGCAAGGGAGAAATGTTGAGACGATACCGTTAAATCTATTACATGACAATATGAGAAGTCTTGATATATTTAGAGAAAAAACATCAAAAAGATGGGCTATAACAGTGCTTAAAGGGATTTCATTTACACTTAAAACTCCGTCGACAGTTCCGCCATGCGCCATTATTGCCGGACCTTGGTAATAACTAATGTTCTCAAACGAAAATCCGTCTTGAAATAATATAAAACGTCCGAAATCTAAATATTCTACAACACCTGAGGGTAGATTATGTGACGGTGTGAAATGATTTTTTTTGTGAAAATAAATCGGCTTACCGGCGCCCGAAAGAGTAAAAGCCATAACAGTTTGTCCGCGATTCGTTTTTTGATAATCATATAAACGAAATTTATTCCATTGAGCATGTATCGCCTTATGCTCTGTCGGCATAAACTCATGTGTTTTTATCTGCTCGATTATTATATCAGGAGTAAAATATAAATTTCCTTGTTTATATAAACAATCAGCCACCTTTCGTACAATTTCTTCTTTAGCCGTCTGACCTTCCGCATTTATTTCATCCGACCAAAACATACAGCCATCACGATGATATGCGATAACAAAATCGTTTGGCAAAAATCCAATGCTATGAGATATTATTTTTTGTGCATATAAAAAACTCACTATCCTATGAATATCTAGACCTAAATACCGAAAGCTATCACTATAGCGTTTTAAAAACGGATATATACCCGGCGCCTCAAACATAGCACGGGCAGTAATTGCGTGATAAAAGCCTACACCAAAACTTGCGGGACTACTTATACTTTCAGGGATATTGCTTTGCCCAAATCCGGGATATACAAAAGCATATCTGCCTGCCTTTAATACAGATAAAACACTGCCCATGCCTTCAAACTGCACTAAATCAAAATCTTTAAATATCTGCCATACATATCCCGAAGTGATCTGACCGAATAAAACCTCGTTTTTCAATAAACTGCGCATATCCCGTGATGCTAAAGAAATTATAACCAAGCCGTCCGGCTTAATATGCTTTTGGGCAATGTTTATAAAAGCAGGCAAATCGCCCGGCATAGGAGAAAGTACAGTTATTAAGTCCAGTTTTGTATCTTGTTTTAATTTCTCTGCGTTAAAATAATCAACATGGTTACCGGCCGCTATAGCTTCCGCTACTCTCTCTTCGCTGTTGTCGACCCCCCTAAAAATCACATTTTCAAATCTATCGATTAGCATAGCTTCAATCAAGGCTGTTTTATCCCCTACCCCACAACCCAAGTCTAAACCAAAAACAACTTTCTTCGTCTCAAGTCTGTTATAAACTAGATCGCTGAAAGAAGTAATTCTAATTACCTCTCTTTTCTTCCGACTGTTATTAGGCTTTCCCAACGTTACATGTTTACTGCCGCGATTAACAATAGTACTATCCGCTTTTTTTGTGTCCGCTTTCACTATACCGTTAAGTCCGTTGCCCCCGATACTCACAATGGTCACCCCGATAACTGTCAAAACCACACCCATAACAGACAAGATAGACAAGGAAGATGTTGGAAATAAAATTGTGGATATAATCAACACAAATACCGGTGAAGTATTATTAATACTTTTGGAAACTGATACTTTCAAATAATCTAAAGACTTATAGCTAAGCAAAAGACTTAATAAACTTATTGCTACTATACCGATAATATACCAATTTATAATTAATCGGAAACCTCCCCCAAATAAACTCGCCGCTATGATCATAATTGGTGAAGATATGAGATAAGACCAAAAAAGTACATCTATCACGCCAAACTTATCTTTAAATCCGCGTGTCGCTTTTTTAACAATTTCTGAAAAAGAATAGCCGATACAGGAAATAACCGCAAAAATCAAACCTGCAGGAGTAACATACAGTAAATGCTCTCCTTCACCTAAGCCACTCATCTCGCGTCCGAAAATAACGCCCATTGCACCTAAAAAACAAATTCCGATACCTATGCCTTGTTTATATGTCAGTATCTCATGAAAAAATAAGGCCGCTAAAAAAGCGACAATTATCGGTGCCGCTTTTACTATGACCTCTGTAATTATAGGAGATGTATACGCCCATGATAAATATGTAAAAGGCGACGCGACGAACTGGCCTAAAAATATTCCGGCTAATAATATAGTTCTTTCCTTATATGTTAAACGCATAAAATGTGCTTTATTATTTGGAGAAACATTATTCCAAATCTTTTCTTTAAAATAATGGTTTAACGAACGGCTTCTATATACCAATAATACAAGAAAAGAATAAATATAATAATTCGCTTGAGCAGTAAGAGGGCTTAGGTGTTCGCCTTCATAAAGGCCTTTAGTTACCAAAAACGGTTTAAAGGAAATCAAGACAGCGCAAAACAGGACCATAAGTATGCCTAACAAATATTTTTTATTAGTTCTGTCATCCGCCAGCAATGCAGACGAAGCCTTGCAGGAAACATCACTTATTGATTCTTTCGGAGTAACCGCTTTAACAAATAATGAATTCGCGGATTGCAACGTTGATTCTAGAAGGTCTACCCTGAATATATGCCCTTGTTGTTTTTCCAATTTGAAATATATTGTTCCACTGTCAAAAACGTTCTTGCCAGGAACAAAAATAATATTCTCGCCTAATAATGATTCATCTTTAAGCACAAAAGGTTTATTTGACTCCGGGAAGCGGATATGGGCCATCCCTTCCTGTTTTCTATCGGTATTGTTTTTTATAACAATGTATCTTTTATCACCTTGTTCGACTGCAAATGCCATAGCCTCACCTTCAACATAAAAATGTTCTGTAATATCACTGCTATTTATTATCTTTGCGATATCCTCTCGCCTGGTTTTTTCTTGTTTGATGAGGTCATCAAATGTTTGGGGTATACGTCCTGTCCAGAATTTAGGGTCTTGTTTGCCCGGAACATTATAATAGAAATAATCCAGCCCTAACTCCCTGGAAATACTTACCATACTTATATGAGCCCGGCTAACCGCAGCTTCTACTAACTCTTCTAATTCTCTAGGCGTATATTCATTAATATCTATATCTACGCCCATTTTTAGCAGAAAATCTGTAAGCGGGCCTTTCCATGAATCATCAAATCCCGTCCAACGTTCTTTAAAACGCATATATGTATCAGCGCATGTTGCCGAAACAATATCGCCATATGGCAAATAAATAATATCTCGTTCTTTTTTAATATTACCTATATCATCAGTGACTGTTGCTTTGGCAGAGCGCCAACCAATAATATTTGTAGCTATAAAATTAGGCAAAGTTTCAATGAGATGATAAAACTCATCTACTATACACGGATCACGAATACCAACATTTTCACCAATTAATATAGCGTTATGCTTTTGAGCCATTTCAGACAACGCTGTTATTATATTCCTTTGCAATAGACAGGCTGTTTGTATATCAGCAGGAACAAATTGATGTTTTATACGAGAATTTTTATCTCTGGGTATATTCCACTCGGTAGAAAAACCCCAAACATGGTCAAGCCGCACACCGTCAGGAAAATAATATAAAAGGTGTTCTATTTGAGCTGTCTTATATCTAAGCACCTCTTTATAATTTCGAAGCCATTTATATACAAACATCCCCCAATCCTGTTCCTCAGGCGCAGCTTCATCACCCGGCGCACCGGCAGTAAAGTCTATATCAAAAACATCGCTATACCACCAAGCATCGGCACTGTTTGCAGCAGGATATAAGGCCATATCCGCAATTTGACGCATGTTGATGCCTCTAATATAATCTTTTGATTTTAATAAACGCCTGTGGTATGCCCACTGCAGCCATTGATAAAACATTACATCTTCTTTATGTTCTTCAACAAATCCCGATAATGTTTCTTTATCTTTACCACGATATTCAGCAGGCCAAGACAACCACCACGAACCGTTAAATTTATCGTATAAGACATGAAAAATACTGTATGGCTCAATCCATTCCCTTTGGGCTCTATATACCTGAAATTCACTATCTTTTTGACAATGTTCATACATCTGATGTTCATCATAATATTGGCGAAGCATTGAAGCACGCACAAGATACGCAAATGTATGGAAAATATTTGAGTTTTTATGAGCATACAAGACGCGATTCATAAAATCATCGGAACTAAGAATAGGCATCCCGCGCAATTTCATACAATCATTAAGCAATTCGGAATATTGAGCGTTACAAAGATATTTTTTGAATTCTTTTTTGCTAATAATCTCTTCTAACGCAAGCCCCCCTATAGCATCAAAAGCAAATCCGCTTATCGCATCATAAAAACTAGCATTCCAATGTGAAGGCATAAAATGCGGGAGGTCGATTATCCCGGTATAACCTCTTAACGCAGCAAACTCAGCTGCCTTTTCTTTTCCTTTAATATCGCCCGTTAAAAAATCCCCTATTCTGCGAGTAGCTCTGGTTGGGACTAAAATAAACTTCTGTTTTTGAGTACGATGCCAAAAGCCATCGTTTAAAGACGAGCTGATAGGTGTTTTTTTATCTTTTGAATAAACAGCCGAGGAAACTTCCGGATGAGTGAACACGCCATGTTCCGAAAAGATTATATCTTCAACACTGACACCAAAAGGATAACCGGCATAAGCAGTACCGAAAATATCCCGTGCTTCGCTTATAACTTTTACTGCCAAGCTGGAAGTTTTTAATCTAAATGTTCTTTCACTTTGAGTTACGTTACCCAGCACCTGCACCGTATCAAATATTTTTCGTACTATATTAAAATACGCTTTGTCGACATCGGGATAGTTACTTCGCCATAATGTCCTGCCGGTCCGGTCTTTTAAACGTACTGACGGGAAAGGATCACCTACTCCGTTAAATATAAGTGTGCCGTTATCACCATTTATAATTATTTTATTGATATCTCGAGAAGTACCGTTACCAAACCGTAGGGTCACCGGTACGGAATTAATTTGCCCTTGTATATATAAATATGTGTCCGCATCTCCTCTTTCAGGAGCATTTTGATATCTTGCCATAACTATACCGTCATTACATAAGCTGAAATCTTTAAAACTTAAATTTTGGCTTTCTAATAATTGTTCTATCCCCGAGATGGTATGTACACCTAAATCCATTCCTATTCCGCCGCCGTTAAGTTCAGATCTAACAAGAAAACTACGATCCACACTTACAGGCCACCTACCTAAAAATGTACCGTGAACACGTTCGATTCTCCCTAGATTCCCGCTGCTTATAAAATCTTCGGCATCTATAATAGCCGGATTATCCATAAAATGATCTATAACAAAAATATAAGGCCAGGCAGAATAAAGAAATTCCAAATCCTTCAGATGTTGGGGTAATACTACAGGTTTCTCGACAAAAACAGGTATACCGTGACTGGCAGCCCACATAGTAATATCAAAATGAGTATTAGGCCAGGTAAGTATTAATATACCGTCCACACCTTTATACGGCAATGCCTCCGGTTCTGATACATAAAAGTATGTGTCAAACGGAAGGTTTCTTTCTCTGATCAACTTAACGGCTTTTGAACTATCTATAATGTCTGCCGCATGCAATTTTACATTATAACGTCCCATAAGCTCACGCATTCCATTTAAATAAAAGGTGCGCATAACGTCACTTAATGCGCCTATAACAAGTAAATTTCTGTAAGGAAGGCTTGCCCTTAAAGGTAACGGCACCCCGGATATATCCTTAACAGAAGATGCCGATGAACTACTCCCCGATGTTTTGGACTCGACAGATAATACATCGGCTGCTCTTCTCAAAGAAACAGGTATATTCCGTATTTCTTCCGGCAAAGCGTTAAACTCTAACTGCGATAAACATTTAATATCTCTGGCGAAAAACTCATCGCTGTCCCATGGACCATGCACTATTAACCCTAAAAGAGAAATAAAACTAATAAATTTGTACCGTTTACTCCTATCGCTTAAAATACCATGATCTGCACCCAACCGGCTAACAGCTTCACTTAAGAACTCTTTGCTGTTATGTCTGGAAAGTAAAAGCCCCAGCCGTAATGCGCAAACTACATATGCTTTAACAAAGGTCTGTTCTTCGACCGCGTCCATATCTACGGGGAAATTATGCCGTAAAAGCGCAGTAGCTACAGTTTTCAGGTATCTGTCTCCCAACCGCCTATTATACCGGTCCACTATTGAACCGCGTGAAGACATCATCTTACGCTGTACAAAAATTAATTGGACCGGCTGCAGATGGTACCAGATAAAAAACTTTAGAAGCCTCATCGCGGGTATACCGCAAACAATATCTGATAATAGCTCGTCATGATGTTCACGTAAATACGCCGCCCATCTTTGGCCCCACTCTAAGATAAGTACCGTACTTCTTGACGCGACAGCTTCGTCAAATTCGTGTTTTCGTCTTATTTTGAAATCTGCTTCCGGCCAATTCATCAATATATCGTCAGCCACGTTCTGCCAAAGCAATATAACATCAAAAACCGAAAGCTTTTTTTCGGGGAACACCCTTATGTCAAAATCCTCACTTAAAAGGCTGTATATCTCTTTTCTGGTCCTTTCCTGTAAACCACCGTAAAGCCCGCCTTTCAACATCATCAGCCCGAATGAGTGAGAACACATAGACAGTTCCCTGTCTGCATCATATCCTAATGATGAAGATACTCGCCTGTCATC
>JAQVMQ010000056.1 GCA_028703535.1 Candidatus Omnitrophota bacterium
TTGATATGTCAATAAACAAAGCGAACTTCTGCACTGAATTGTGGTCAAAGAGCCAGGCCCACCAACAGGGCCTCTGTTAGTTATATTGCAGCAGCTTAATATCGCCTGTTCCGGACTAAGCTTTATTTTTATTATTTCAGATTTTAGCCATTCCTTTTTTTTCATGAACTACCTCCATTTGACAAAATTAACTATCGGAATGCGCAAAGGGACTGCCACAACCCGGTCTACATTGATTTGCCACTTGTGCTGTAATAATAGCTTTAGATACATTATCACAACAACTCAACACAGCTTGTTCAGGGTTGAGTTTTATCCTGATTATTTCAGGCGTTATCCACTTTTTATTTTTTATAGTTTTTTTATTCATCTTTTCTGCTTTAACAAATCCGTCCAAATAACCTTTATTAATGTGACGGAAAATCAATTCCCACTATCGACTCCGCAACCTTGATTTAACATATAAGAGCGGTCCCGTAAGCAAAGCGAACGGGAAACGACTATTAACTATAGACTAATTTTAAAAGTCCATCTTAACTCCGAAATTAAATGTCCTACCGTAGGCAGGATAATAATCTATACTCGTCGAACCGCCTGTGGCACGAACAGCATAGATATTATAATCCCGGTCAAATAAGTTATTTACGCCTAAGAACAATGTAAATTTAGATACTTCAAGTGATAATTCAATATCGGTCAAATAACATGTTTTTTCTTTGGCTGCTTCATTAGGTGTGTCATTAATTGCATAAAATGAGCCTACGATGCTTTCTCTTATCTCCATATTGAGTTTATTCCAAACTTTAGCACGTAATGAAACTGAAGCCTTATGTCTAGGCACCATAGGTATATCATTACCTTTAAACTCACCGTTACTGAATTCAGGTATCTGGTAGGTGTAATTTACGTTAAACAAGAGTTGATCGATTGAATTATCTTCTTTTATATTGACCATCTTCGCTATGTCCAGGCTGTTAGATAACTCTATACCCCGGCGTCTGGTTTTATCATAATTGGCATTATTTCCCGGAGAAACCGTAGGATCGACATATATTTCGTTTTCATTGTCTATTTGATATAACGCCGTACTAAAATCTGATACTCCAAAGAAATTTTGTTTTAAACCTATTTGATATTGAATGCCTGTCTGCTGCTGAAGTGAAGTGTTAAGTCCTGAAGAAGTGCTGTACCATTCATCCGTAGACAAAAATCTAAAACTTTCTTCTATACTCGCAAAAACACTGCCGTCTGAACTATATTGATAACGTAACCCTCCGCGAAAAACAGTCTCATCCGGTGTTTTAACCTCATACTCATCTGTACTTCTAACATCAAACGTGTATTTAGCTTGCTGATAGCGTACGCCGCCGCTTAAATACAGGTCACGCCATACATTATATTCGCTGAACCCGTATATTCCTATTTCATCTTTTGATATTGTGAGGTCATCACTATTTACAAACCATCCACTGCCGCTTCCCAAAATAACATTTTCGATACGGTAATAATCTACACCCGTAACCATTTTTATAGCTTTTCCAAAAAATATACCGTCAACGGTATATTTACCCAAAAAACCATGTGTATCTATATTTCTTTTAGTAGCTGCCGCGCCATATATTCCATAATCAAACCACGCGTAAGTATCACGGTTATTATACGAATAATCCAAAGCAAGACTGCTTCCAAAATCAGGGCTATCAGAAACTTTATAATCTGCTCCTAAAGAGAACGTTCTGTCTTTGGTCTGGGCATAATCATCAGGTGAAACTGTCCCGCGCCTTCCGTATAATGCAATCTCTGTAGCAGTCAAACCTCCCGGCATACCGTATTTATCCTCATGCCATGAGACATCAAAATCAAGATCAAGCCGATCACTTACATGCCAGCCTATATTTGATATCCAATCTTTACCTTCAACTTCGCTATTGGCACGATATCCATTTTCTTCAAAGTATCTATTGCTAAACAAAACAGATAAAAATTCGTTAGCGGCCGAAAACGATGTCTCTTCAGAAGACCTGCCATAACTTCCCGCGTTAACTGTAGTGCTAAATAAATCTCCGGCTAGGTTTTTTTTAGTAATTATATTAACCACACCGCCAATGGCATTATCACCATACATAACAGACCCCGCGCCACGTAATACCTCTACACGATCAATTATGCTTAATGGCACCTGAATAAGATCAGCCCCTGAATTATCAGGATTATTCAATTTACGTCCGTTAAGTAAGACTAGTACATTCCTGTCGGCACTGTCACCCATACCGCGTATATCTATAACAGCCGTTTTAGACGTACCCGCGTTACGCACCAACATACCCGGCAAACTATCCAGCATATCAGCCACATTAGCCGATGTACTGTTTTCAAGAGCATTACCATCAACCACTGAGACTTCACAACCATACTCAATATAACTCTGAGGCATACGGTTAGAAATAAGCACTATGGGATCAAGGATAATCGTTTCACAAAAAACAGACATACAATAAAAACATACCGCGCCAAAAACAAAAATACACTTTTTAAACATTTTTCATCCTTTCAGTTTATAAAAAAAAGTCCCGGCCGAAAAAAATCGACCGGGACTGCACCCTTATTCTTTATCCCTAAATTCACTATATTGTCTCACGCAATATACGTAATATCATTACCGGCAGGCATTCTGACTTCTGTCATTTCGGACAGTTACAGCAGCGGGACTGTTACGGACTCTCACCGTATTTCCCTTTTAACTTTATCTTTTTCGATAAAGACCGGTACGCCACCAAGTTGTCTACTACTCAAGAACCCACGCGAAGCGTGTTGATTTTATCTTTTTAGCCGCAAAAACATAAACTCCGAACAATGCGGCTGAATATACTAATGTCGAAAAAAACGTCTGTCTAAAAAACGGTATTGCCATAATGTAACAATCTATCAACCCTGCAAAAGTCTTAGGATACATGGTAAGCCACGCGCCAAGATTAGATATGACAAAAAATATGAAAGCTCCGCCTATTGACGAATAAAAAACGTTAGATACATTTATATTCTCTCTGAAAATACGTCCCCAGCATGCCGCAAGAAAAAGTGCACCCCATGTAAACGGTATAACCGCATGAAAACCTAAAAACAAGTCTGATACAGCCATAAGTATCAATGGTAGCCATAAAGACTGCCCCTTACGCAAAAATACCGAACCGAATAATACTATAGCTATCACAGGTGTAAAATTAGGAATATGTACTACAAATCTAAATAAAACGCCTATGAAAATTAAAATCAATGCTAACATACTCACTCCTTAAAATATAACTATCTGATTCTATCACTAATAATATTTTTTTCAATCAACTTAAAACAGCTATTTCAGCCGTTCAAGTAATTTAACCGTTGCCACACCATCTTTAGAATAATATGCGCCTATAGATGTCGCGTATTCTTCCGTAAGTACGGCACCGCCGACAATAAACGGACATTTTATCCCATTATCTCTGGCAAGATTTATAACTTCATGCATCTTAGACATCGTCGTCGTCATAAGCGCCGATAACCCTATAGCTTTGGGTTTGTATTTCTTTGCCGCCTCAATTATTTTTTCAGGCGCAACATCATTACCGAGGTCTATTACCTCTATCCCCTGGTTTTCGATCATTAAAGCAACTATGTTTTTTCCGATATCGTGTATATCTCCCTGGACTGTCGCTAATATCACTTTTTCATTTCTGCCCGTCGATTCCTGAACCAGCAAAGGCTTGACCCTAGCGACCCCGATTTTCATAGTTTCGGCACTTGCCAATAACTGCGGCAAGAAAAGTTTCTTAGCTTCAAATTTAACACCCACATCATTTATTGCTTTTATCATGAAATCATCAAGTAAAACATCAGGTTTAATTCCCGCAGAAAGCGCATTATCAATTACAGTTAATATACTCTCCCGTTCTCCATTTAAAACCGCCTGATATACTTTTTCTTCAGGGGATGCCTGCACAACAACTTCTAAATTCGCAATGTCGCAAACATCAATCGTATCATTCGTTGCTATTCTTACGTATTCTCTGGCATCCTTATCTTTACCGCAAAGCAAGTCCATAGCATATTTTTTGACCGGCATATTCACAATTAATGGATCAATGATCGCAGTCGATAGCCCGTTTTCTTGTGCGAGTTTTAAAAACGCCACGTTAATAAATGCACGTTCCGGAAGCCCGTGTGATATATTAGATAACCCGCATGTAGTGTTAAGTCCGAGGGTACCTGACACCCATTTAAAAGTCGCAAGCACCTCATTGACAACTTCCGGGTTAGACGATACCGATAACAATAGACCATCGACTATAACAGCGCTTCTGTCTATCCCTAACCTGTCAGATTTTTTCAATATTTTTTGAATATTTTTTCGCCTGCCGGCAAAATCTCCGGGTATAGTTTTATCATCTAACGGTAAAAGTATAAAAGCAGCGCCATATTTGGCAACCAGCGGCAAAGCACGTTCAAGTTTAATAGTTTCGGCCGACACAGAATTAACCAAAGCACGGCCCGGATAGATTCGCAACGCTTCTTCAAGTGCAGTCATATCAGAAGTATCAATAACCAATGGTATATCAAAATGTTCACTTAAAAGTCCCACCGCGTTTCTTAACGCCTCTTTTTCGTTAACACCCGACGCCCCGACATTAACGTCAAGCAGATCAGCGCCATTGCGTATCTGTTCATCGGCCATCTCGCGTATTACATGATAATTCTTTTCTCTCAGTAACTGCTGAAATTTCTTTTTACCTGTAGGATTTATTTTTTCGCCTATAGTAAAAAAACGTGTTCTGTCGAGAAATACCGTCTTTCTTGATGAACATAACATCGTTTGTATATTTTTTACCGGTAAGACCGGTTTAACATCCGTAACAGTTTTAACAAGCTCTGAAATAAATTCAGGTGTCGTTCCGCAGCAACCGCCTACAATATTCGCACCTTCATTTACCAATTCTTTATACACACCGGCAAACTCTTGAGCATCCATATCATAAAAAGTAGTATCATCTTTAAACTTCGGCAGCCCGGCATTAGCTTTTGTGATAATCGGAACATTCGCATACGGTTTTATCTTCCTGACTATCTTGATCATCTCTTTAGGGCCAAGCGAACAATTACATCCAAACGCGCAAACCCCAAGATTTTCCAGTGTAACCAGGCAACTTAACGGATCATTACCGTTTAATGTCCGTAAATTCTCATCAAACGTCATCGTAACGAATACAGGTTTATCCGTAAGCTCCTTAACCGCTAAAACCGCCGCGCGCGCTTCCTGCAAATCCATCATCGTTTCAATAATAAAAAGATCTACGCCGCCGCTCAACAACCCTTTAACCTGCTCTTTAAAAACAATCACTGCTTCCTCAAACGGGATAGTCCCGAACGGAAAAAAGAACTTACCTGTCGGGCCTAATTCACCTGCTACAAACGCCTTACCTTTAACTGCCCTGACAGCTATCCTTGCGAGTTTCTCGTTTGTTCCGATGACATCATTTATACCATACTGTTTAAGTTTTAATCGATTAGCCCCGAAAGTAGATGTATATACAATATCCGAACCAGATTTCACATAGTCGGCATGTACGCCGGCCAAAATATCTGGGTTATCCATACACCAACTTTCAGGACAGACACCCACTGGCATGCCTCTCTTATAAAGTTCAGTACCTGTCGCTCCATCCAAAATGACTATTTTATTTTTAACTAATTTAGTTATATTCATCTTAATATTTTATTCCGGTAACTGCCGTAACCGTTTTTTCAGGCTTAAGCATATAAGTATTGGTTATTTGAACATCTAATTTATCAAGGTCCAAATAATCATAAATAACTTTCTGACTTTCAATATTAAAATCACCGTACCCCGCGGAAAAACGTCTTTTTAATGTTTTACCGCCCGACGACTTAAGCTCATTATCTATTATCTGTAATCCAAAAGACAAAGCTTCATCTACAACCTCACTCGCGCAGGAATCATATATCAAAGCATCTGTCATCTTACCCTGCGCAATTTTATCTTTAATGGTTGATATAAAATCTTTATCTATTGATGCGGCAATAAGCACCATATCGGAACAGCCTTTCAGCATATCAGCCAAAGCGATACTGCTAAACACATTATTACCGTCAAACTTAACAGTCTGCCTATCAACCTCTATACCCGGGATTATCAAAAAAGCAATATTCGCCCGTATCTGATCCAGCGCATTATTCAACATATCATTTATATACTTATCTCTGGGTATCATTAAATTAGGTTTATAGCTCAAAGTATAGCCCATACGTAAATACACCTTCTTAGGCGGTACGGTTACCTTAGCGGCTCTTATAACTCTTGTATTCATGGGATATAGTTTATCATAAATTAGTTAATCTAAAACATTTTTAGATCACGCTTCTTCAATTATTCGGCAAGGCTATAATTAAATTCACTTGCACGCATATACACCGATATATATAATGATAACGTTAATAAAAAAATATATGCAAAAATTATCCAACTCTATAAGATTTAAATTAAGTGTAATGATGTTTCTTCAATATGCTTATTACGGTGTCTGGATAATACCGTTTGCTTCATTCCTTCAATCCAATAAATATACAAATCTTGATATAAGCAATATAATCGGAAACACCGCAATAGCATTCATACTGGCACCGCTTTTTGTCTGTATGCTGACAGATAAATTCTTCAAAAGCGAAAAGATTTTATCCGTCCTTAATATAACAGGCGCAATATTATTACTGCTTGCCGCAAAAAATGTCACCAATTCGGCGGGTTTAGCCCAACCGCTGATCATGTGGTGGATAATACTTATACACTGCATATTTTATACGCCTACATGGGCCTTGACTAACAATATCGCAATGCGTCAAATGTCAAATCCTGAACGGGATTTTTCATCAATACGCATAATGGGCACTATCGGATGGATAATAATCTCTGCAATTGCTTTGTTTTCTAGCCAGATAACACAGATATTAAATATATCCGTTGTTTATGAGAAATCCAACATACCGCTTTTAATAGGTTCCGTGCTTGGTATAGCCGCAGGTTTTTGGGCGTTATGCCTTCCTGCGACACCACCGGAAAAAAATAAAAGCAAAACTAATTTCTCAGATATTTTCGGGATCAGTGCGTTAAAACTTCTTAAGAACAAGAACTTTCTTATAATCTCTGTAATATGTCTTATCGCCGGTATAACCGACATATATTACTGGGCATGGTGTAATTTATTTTTAACGGAACTGAACATAAAATCCGGTCCCGCGGTAATGGCACTGGGACAGATGACTGAACTTGTGACGTTAATGATTATAGCCCAGCTCTTAACACGCTTAGGCATAAAGAAAACATTATTTATAGGCATAATAATATCCTTATTACGCTTTACTTTATTAAGCTTATCCTATGCGCATATGCTGCCGTTAAGTTATCTGGGTGTTTCGTTACACG
>JAQVMQ010000057.1 GCA_028703535.1 Candidatus Omnitrophota bacterium
GGAAGGGTAACATTGAGGCTTACTCAGCGGCATATGCAAGCAGTGCGGTATTAGGAAGCGGCAAGCTTTTATCAGATACCCCTGTTGCTTTAAAGCCTATGGGGGATTTTGGCTTTTATTTCAATACTGCGCCACCTGTGCAAAATTTGTATAACGCTAACAATAATTTATTTTCTTTTTATCTATCATATATTTTTTCAAGTTTACAGAAAGCGTTTACTTTTAATATTAATTTGTCTGATATAAAAACGAGCATTTATGATTTTTTGCGTAAAGATAATGGGTGTATAAAACCTATCGGTGCGTTGTTTGTTCTTGGTATGATCTTTGTTTCCCCGGCTATTATACAGATTATTTTTAACCCTGACGTGCTTATAAATGATATTATTATGTTTCATCCTTTTATTTTAAAAACAGTATTGCCGCCTGTTCTTTATTCTGTAGCAGTTGGATTTATAGCGTGGTTCGCGGTAAAGCCGGAAGATTTTTCTATCAGAAATATTATTAATATTAAGTTTGATGCTATACTCGAATTTTTACTTGAGGTAGCAGTTTTGGCTATGATTATAGATTTGATGACTGGTGCGCAAATCACGATGTTAATCTTGGATAAGGTGATAGATTTATTGAAATATACTGCCGTGTTTGGGGTAGTAATATTGGCTAATGGGATAGGTACTTCTATTACTCCAAGGGACTCAGGTTTGTCTGAAGAGCCTATAAATAAAGAAAATATCGAAGATAAAGCCTCAAGTTCTATAAACTTTTCAGATTCTTCAACGAATAACATTAAATATTTTTCCACTAGATTGTTTGCACGATTTACAGCCGGCGGCATAAGTTATTTTACAGCTGTTATTGATATCTCTAATATTAATATAGGAACAAAAAGCCAAGATGTTTTGAATAGGTCTAGTTCATCGGTGTCTAATAATGATAATATCATATTTGTTTTACCAAACGACAAAAAACTTTTTCCTGCAAGATTGGCAGCATCGTTGGCAAATCTTGATATAGACAAAAATTTTGTTCCTTTTCTCGATGATGTCATCATTAGTTTATCTAATATCGCGTTGGATAATATTAATGAAACTGCTGCGGAAGCATATTTATCATATTTATTTGAAGAAGGCCATATATATTCGTTGTCTCCTGACGCTCCATTTGAATTAAAGGATATTTTCCGGAAGATCAAATCTGTGGTCTTTCATGAAAAAAGTAATGGCAGGACATTTATATTATTGCCGGAGATTGCATCTTCGGGTGATTTATATTCAAGGATAGCAGGTTTGGTTTATGCTGTGGTCGCGGGGAATATGCTGGATAGTTGCGGTATGACGCTTCATGGAGAGATACATGGCAAGGCTGAAAAACTTTCTGATTTTGTGGGTAAGACGTTTGTTTATGAGATGGCAGATGCCGGCAGAGTCCATTATAGCCTTACAGGTCAACAGTTTTATAGAATAGAAACTGAGTTCAGCTCTAGTTTTTATCAAGGCATGAAATCCGGATATTCTGTAAATATTTTACGTCGTTGTCCTGTGAGTATTTCTACATTTGGTAAGTTTTTCTGGGTAACGACGGATACGGCTGAGACTATAAATCTTGCGGATTTCGATGTTTTAAACGGTTTCTGGTTTGCTATTTTAGGGGCCATACCGGTTATGTGTCCGGCAGGAATGGCGGGATCGGTAAGGACGATAGGTGAAAGAAATGTTATCGGGTTGTTGGCTGTAAGTGAAGATCATTTTGGCATAGATGTTAATGAAAACAAACGTAGAAAAATCTTTGAGCATATGGTCAAAGATCTTTTGTTTGACCTTGTTGAGATAAGAGATGCTCGTGTAAAACGAGCTGTTTATCCGTTGGGGACGATGGTTAATGGGAAGATCGTTACGGAGGTGATTGAATTTTCAGGTAATACGCAGTTAAATAGAATTAAATTTTCTAAGATCCTGCAACGCGCGTTCGCGGAACGGCCCTCTTTTAATAATAAACATCAATGGGTCGATCTCCGTGTCGATCCTGCAGGTAAGACAGATATTCAAGCAGTTAATATCGCATGGCAGAATACAAATCAATTCAGAGAAGAAATCGTTAAAAGTGCGAAAAAGATAGGGGATGGGAAAGTTAGTTCTCCGGGACGTTTTTTAATAGAGGAGTTGCGTCGGCAGAGAAATGAAGTATCACAGCAACTTACAGATTTAATAAGTATTATAGCCGAGATGAGCGTGATATTATCGGCATCGGGTACAGTTGATTTTGAAGAACGTGCAGTTTTGACGGCAGAGTTAGATTTAGCTAGAGCGTATCAGAAGAGTATAGAATCTGAATTGTATAGATTGAATCAAGATCTTAGGGATTTTATGACTGTTAGTTCACCGTTAGACAAAATTATGAATCTAGCTGATAGAAGGATAAAATTGGAAAATGACATCGCTATGTTTGAGGAAAGTATAGATGCCATGCGAAGACAGATGCCTTTTGGTGAGTTTCCACGTAGAGAATGGTTTAAAAGATTATCCGCGCTACAGGAGTGTTTAATAGCTAAACGAGCAGAGTTGCGCATGCTTGGCGTTGGTTCAGACATAACGGATATAAGGGCATCAAGCGGAGCCGTGAAATTGACAGGCTTATCGGATATGCTTGGCTTAGACAAAACTGTTAGTAATGAAGAAGCAACTATTCGTGCTATGCGTAATCAAACAGATCCTTTTTTGAGTGTTGATATGTGTAGCCAGATAAGTAAGATCCTTCAGGCTGAAAATGATGAATATGTTTTAAAGTTAAGCGGTAACGGCGGCAATAACGAGCTTGTTTATAGAATAGCATACGAAGCTGTAGAAGAATTGAGAAGACAGGGCCTACAATTTATTTTTTCCAAAAATTTTGGCAGGTATGCGCATAGAGTTGATAATATTGTATATTTAGACAGCAATCTGAAAGAAGCATTTGGCCCTGAGGCTGATTTTATAAGATTGGTGCAACTTATGGGTTATTTGGCGCATCAGTCTGTTCATTCATCATTTGGTGGGGATATTCCAAAAGAGTTTGTAGAAGAAGTCCGTGCCTCACTTGCAGAACTGGAAATATATGTTTTGATAGGCAGTGATTTACGCAGAGAAATTGCATTAAGAATACGCCGTGATGCCGGATTAGCGGGTGTTGATTCCAAGAATCTTATTATTGATGAAATGATGTCCTTAGCTGATAAAGCGGATATCTATTCAAATAAAAAAGCACGTGAGTATTATTATGGTGTGGTAAATGCCAAGCATAATGATAACCTCTATAACAGAGGGAGATTTACTGCCATGACTAAGGGTGAGATAGCGTATTTAGTCTATTCCCAATTGCCACAGGATTATATAGATGACGGTATTAAAGGGTTTTCTGAGTATCTTGATACTTCTTTGAGAAGAAGACTGTTGAAATCTTATGAGGTGGGTTTTGCTCTGTTTAGTTTAAATAAAAATTTGGTTTTGCCCGGGTATGATAAAGATGGGAAAGCAGTTCTTAGAGATTTAATAGTACAAGAAGCATGGTCAGAATTGCAGGAAGCATATCGAAGTGAGATAGAGTTTGGTACGGCAGGTATAAGAGGTAAAAGGGGCAATCCTGATGAAGAGAAAGATACAGCTACAGAGGGACAATATTTGCCGGGGCCTAATCTTGTAAGTATTGATACGGTGCGAAGATATACGTTGGCGGTGGCCAATTGGCTTATACACAAACATAGAGAAAATGACGGAGTAGTTATAGGTAGGGATACCCGGATCGGTTCGGAACGATTTCTTAAAGAATCTGTTAAGATTTTACGTAAAAAAGGCATAAAGGTTTATTATTTTGATTCGGATCGTCCTATAGCCGAGATGGCGTTAGCCGTATCGTATTTTGGTGCTGCGCTGGGTATTGAGATAACAGCATCACATAATCCGAAATCTGACAATGGATACAAACTTAGTAATGAATTCGGCGCGCAGTTGTTTGGAGTGCAGCGTGCGGAGATATTAGAGGAAATTGCCAGAGTAGGTGTTGAAGAAATTTTTGATTTAAACTTATCTGAGTTTGATTTAGACGAGGATAGAGAAAGCTATCCGGCTAAACACATGATTATAGGAGGAGCCGCAACGGATATTGATTTTGATAAAATATTTAAAGAAAAAGTGCTTGAGTATGTCTTAGATACTGACCTGATTTCTGATGATGCGTCTGAACTGCGTATTTATTATGACCCGTTATACGGCGCAGGGCGGATGTTGGTATATGAATTATTGACAGATGGGTTAGGTGTTAGTGTTGTAAGAGATGAAGAACATAATGTTTCTGATGGCAGGTTCTCCGGGTTGACAACTAATCCTGATCCGGCCGAAGAAGAAAACATTAATGAAAGTATAAGACGCGCTGAGCTCAGCGGTAACTTCGATATAGTTTTAGCGACTGACCCTGATTCTGACAGAGCGGCTTTCGCCGTAAAAGATTCTGCCGGGACGTGGAATGTTTTAAGTGCTAATGATGTTTGGTCTGTTCTTGCATGGTACCGATTGCATGGACTTAGCGAGATGGCAGAGTCAGGCGATGTGCCGGATAGATATGTGGATCTTTTAAGTAACGGTAGCTTGATTGTTACTTGGGTGACAACTGATCTTTTAGCAGCTATAGCTCATGATTTTGGGTTGAGGGTACTTAGGCCCGGTGTAGGATTTAACAAAATAGCTGAAGTAGCGCTGGATAATATTGCTTTTCCCGAAATTTTTTCCAGATATGGTTTAGATCAGGCTGACAGAGATAAAATAATGGCCCAATACAAAAGTGAAGGAGTGGATTATGTCGCTAGGACATTGCGAGTTGGAAGAAAAAACGTTATGGCTGAAATAGAAGAAATTTTGAGAAGTTTTTTATTGGGCGGATTTGAAGAAAGTAATGGGGTCTCATTAGGAGGTCATACATTAGAAAAAGATGGTCTTTTAGCATCAGTTGTTGTTACGGAAGTAGCGCTTTATGCTAAACGTAAGGGCCTTAATATTGTAGATTTATTAAACAATATATATTCAAAATACGGCTATTATTCAACGGTAAATTTACCGTTGAAATTGGATGAAATTACAGGCAATACTGATAAGAAGAACATAATGCAGGCTTTAGGGAAATTAGCTCAAATGGCTAATGATCCTGAAAATGCAGAGGCAATAATTGTTGATGGCCGGAAAGTTGTTTCTGTTTTGATGGCCGATGACCCTGCTGTTGTTGATGGCCCTAAGGATAAAGGTTTTAAATTTATATTTGAAGATGGTAGTTTTGTTATACCAAGGCCGTCTGGTACAGAGGGGAAGATACGATTTTACGGACAAGCATATGTCGCGCCGGAATTACTGAGTACGGCAGGTGCTGATGACGTAAAAAATAGATCTCAAGATTCTATTGAACGTCTTGTGAGCGCGTTTCAGGAATTAGCGGTGCATCAACTTGTTTTAGAAGGTAACAAATATCTTATAACCGTGCTTAACGATAGGGGCAATAAAGATAATTTTAATATCGCGAAATATTATTATGAAACAGCAAGAAATATTTACGAAGGCTTAAGAAAAACAAAGGTTATATATAATTCATTTATTGAGCCGGAGTTATCAAAGGTAAATGGTCGTATTAAAGTTTGTGATTCGCTATTAATGGATCAGGGTAAAGATATTGACGTTATTGTTATAAATGACAAATACAGTTTAGAAGACGAGTTTGTCGCGACTAATTTATTGGGGGTTTTAGTTTTTGATGTAGATGCTACTATTGCCGAACGTGATAAACCGCTTGATAGTGATATGGTAGAGATTATAAATAATTTGAACGATTCCGGTTTTCAGATAGTAATTATCACGGGACAGGGTATAGAAGTGCAAAAGCCCAGGTTGGCGTCTATATTAAGACCGGGTGTTATTGTCTATTCAAATGAAAGTACTCAAAAACATTATGTTAATAGCCAGGGGGTATTAGAAGAAGATATTAGATATAGGAAAGGTTTTGATACCGAAAGGCAAAAAGCCCAGGTGAGCGAAGCTATTTATATGGTTATTAATGCCAGACGTGCATCTGAGAATATGCCGGCCGCTATACGGGATGTTATTATGCGTGAAGATCTGACGATCTTTGATAGGACTACGCAATTAGCGTTTAAATATCATTTAACCTCAGAACAACGTGAATATTTGGCAGAGCTTGTAAGAGACGAACTTCGTAAAAGAGAACTCTCGGGTTTGAATGTGCGAGTTAGCGGTAAAACAACTATATCTGTATATCGTTCCGGCATAAGTAAAGCGACAGCGCTTAATGATTTGATACTTTCACTGAGGATTTTTCCGGAAGATATTATTTATTTTGGTGACGAATTTTTCAACGGCGGTAATGATAGGCCTATACTTTCTGTTGCCGGAGTTACGGCAGTAGGTGTCGGATCGAATTATTTATTACCGGCAGAAGTTCTTTGGGCAGGTGAAGGTATATCATATACCTACGATATACTTAAGAAAATATATGGTTTTTATCTTAGTAAAGAAAATGACGATAATACTTATAGCTCCAGGGCTTTTGTTAATTATGCGAAAAGCCAATTTAAGCCTCATCTAACGGTTGAAGAAAAACTTATTCAGGTCCATCAGGCTATATCGCAGGCTCAGCAGGAAGGTCTTAGAGTCATGAGATCTGCTAAAATGGATAATGCTTTTATGACTTTTATGAATGCCTTTTATGTTATACCCGACAAGTTTATTGAACAATTTAAAGCAATGCCTTATGAGCATTTGGCTTCACCTTTTGTTCATCAAGAACGTTTAAAGGCGCAGATAGAAGAAGCGTGGGAATTATATAATGTTTTTCAAATGGCACCTAAAAGTAATATAGTAGTTGAGATATATAATCCCAGAACTGTTTTTGGCGATTCGGTATCTGATTATCTTGAAGTTTTGGTCGTTTGTGAAGATAACCATGAATCTTTATATAAGTTAATAAAGATTTTGGATGACGATGCTAGCGGGATACACAGAGAACAGACATGGGAAGTAGCGTATATGGGTGTGAAGATAATAGGGTTTGAGATAGTGGGAAGCGGCGCAGCGGAAGCGTTCAGGGTTAGAGAACTTGAGAAACGGATAGCATCAGATAAAGATAAGAGTTTGCTTCTTAGAACAGGTAAATTTTATTTCAGATATAGGGAAGATTTTTTAAAGTTTTTAAGAGAGAGATCGGTTATTGATGATGACCGTAGGATGATAGAGTCCATGCAGGACAGTGATAATTATTATTTTTGGGCATATTTTCTTTATCTGACTCAGAATGGTTTTTTAAAGAAGAACAAGGAAAACACTGCTTCTTCAAGCGGTGTTTCGGGGATAAAAATAGTTACAGTAAGGCGTTTGGAGACTGCT
>JAQVMQ010000014.1 GCA_028703535.1 Candidatus Omnitrophota bacterium
AATGGCGAATTAGTGACGCTTTTTGTCGACCAGGGTTCAAAGAATAACGATGCTTTAAGAACTATCGCATTGAAAAGTGTTGAGCAGGCGGCACCGTTTGCTTCGTTCCCTGACGATTTGCTGGAATATCCTCAATTGCAGTTTAATATATCAATTTATTTTAAAAACCGTGTTTAACGATAAATAATATCAAAATTTCGGGATTTTTGCGATATTATGTATATAATAAGATATATGAATTGAAAGGTTTTTATGGACAGAGCTACTGTTGTAAGCGGGATTTTTTACCCGAAAGATCAAGATGAACTCATTACCCAGATAAAGGGCTATATGTCCAAGCCCGACGGTAATGTTGTTTCTGCGTTAGGTGTTATATTGCCTCATGCGGGATATCTCTATTCAGGACGTGTAGCAGTTGAAACATTACAAAAGGTTGCAGGCGCAAAAAAGATAATAATTCTTGGGCCTAACCATACAGGTTCGGGTAAGCCTTTTGCTGTTTGGCCTAATGGTCTCTGGCATACACCGCTAGGTGATGCCATTGTAGATACCGAGCTTGTTGAGAAGATAGTTTCTAAGGGTGAATTGATTGAACCCGATATCTCCGCGCATTTGAAGGAGCATTCGATAGAAGTACAATTGCCGTTATTGCAGTATTTATATAAAGATTTCAAAATCGCGCCTATTGCATGCGGCGCTCAATCGTTTGATTTGTGTCTTAAAGCCGGTAGGCAGATATACGAGGCGCTAAAAAACGAGCGGGAGAAAGTTTTGATAGTCTTATCAACAGATTTCACACATTATGAGCCTGAGACCTCAGCGCGTAAAAAAGATCTGGAGCTGTTAGAGCGAATAGTTTCTCTTGATGAACGCGGATTATTTGATACTTTTGTGCGGCAGAATGGATCAATGTGCGGTATATTTGCCGCAATAGTATTTTTGCACGCCTTGAAACTGTTAGGTGCCCGGAAAGCCAGTTGTGTACGTTATATGACAAGCGGCGACGTGTCGGGTGATTTTTCTTCGGTAGTGGGGTATGCGGGGGTTGTAGTCCATTAATTTAAGTGTTACAATTGTAAAAATCAAAGGAGAGCAGCATTATGAACGACGAGATAAAGAAGAAGGTTGACAGCGATTGGAAAGAGCAGATAGAAAAAGAAAAAAACGAATCGGAAAAAAGTGATGCCGGTTTTCATGAAACATCATTGACTATTTTTCTGTCATCAATTACGATGCAGGCAATGATAGCATTAGGTAAATTGGAAAACCCTGTAACCGGCAAAACAGAAAAAAGCCTGCAGCAGGCGCGGTTTCTTATTGATACATTAGGGATACTCCAGGCGAAGATGAAGGGGAATATGACAGACGACGAAGATCATTTTATCCAGGAAGCCTTATATAACTTACGTATGGCGTATATTGATACTCAGAATGATAAGGATAAGCAGTAAGCTAAGGAGTATTATGAAGAAACTTTTAGTTATACATGGTCCGAATTTGCATATGTTGGGTAAACGTGAGCCGGGTATTTACGGTGCGGAAACATTAAATGATATTGACGTAAAGATAACGAAGAAAGCCAAAGACAGCGGGTTGGATATAGAGATACAACAGTATAATTCTGAAGGTGATATAGTAGAGAGAATAACCCGTTCGGATTTTGATTATCTAATCATTAATCCTGCGGCCTATACACACACTTCAGTTGCTGTACGGGATGCTTTGTTAAGCGCGCCCAAAAGGGTTATTGAGGTCCATTTGTCCAATATATATAAACGTGAAGATTTTAGAAAAAAATCCTTAGTATCTGATATTGTCGAAGGTGTAATAAGCGGATTTGGCGCGATGGGATATATTATCGCGGTAGACGTTATTGCTCAATGGGCGGGAAATGACAGCTGACCATAAGTTTTATACTGTTCGCCTTAACAGGTATATACGTAAATTTTCCAAGTATTCAGGCGCGAGTTTAATAGTTGATTCGGCCAATATACGCTATTTGACAGGGTTTGATTGTCCTGATTGCGGATGTTTGCTTGTAACACATGACGCATGTCTGATATTTTTCACTACGTCTTTATATTCAGCCAAGTCGTGTATGCACAGAGGCTGGGATGTTAGGACATACAAATCACTTCATGACCTATATAAGCAGATAGCTTTGCTGATAAGATCGAAAGATATCGATCGATTGGCAATTGCCAAACAAGATTTCAATATTCAGAAATATTCAATATTTGAAGATATAGCCGATGATTTCGGGTTCGAACCGGTGTTTTCTAACGGTGAGATAGAATCTATGCGCATGAAAAAAGATGCTCATGAGCTTGTGAATATACGCAAAGCGGCAGAAATTACCAGAGAAGCATTTATATATTGTGACTCTATTTGTCGGCAAATGCATAGTGAAAAGGCATTGAGCATAGAGCTTGAGAAGTTTTTACGGCTTAAAGGAGATAATGACCTTGCTTTTGCTCCTATAATTGCCTCAGGTATGAACTCTGTGTTTCCTCATCATTTGCCGCAAAACAATATTAATAAAGAGACCCATATATTGGTTGATATCGGGGCAAAATATAATGGCTATTGTGCCGACTTGACAAGGATTTTCTTTTTGGGTAAAATACCTCGGAAATTACAGAAAATATATGATATTGTTTGTTTTGCTGCGGATAATGCTATAAAAAAGGTTCATATTGGTGTAAAAGCCAGCGACATTGATCTAGCCGCAAGGAAGGTAATTGAGGATAAAGGGTTTGGCAGGTATTTTGGACACGGCACGGGCCATGGTGTAGGTCTGAATGTTCATGAGCGGCCCGGTATATCTCATTCCAGTACAGACATAATAGATGAGGGTTTCGTGATAACTATTGAGCCGGCAATATATTTGCCGGGTAGTTACGGTATACGTGTAGAATATATGGTAATTGTTAACAAAAATAAAGGAGAGATTATTTATGCCGATACAGATAGGTAGTATAAGGCCGTCAATGTCTTTAATATATAACGGTATGCCGCATATTGTTGTTAATTGTGAACATGCAAAGTTGGGTCGTGGCGCGGCATTTTGCAGAGTAAAATTACGTAATATGAAGAACGCGCAGGTCATAGACGTTACGTTACGCTATTCAGATAAAGTTGAAGCAGCGTTTATTGAAAAGAAAACACTGCAATATTTGTATAATGACGGTGAACAATATCATTTTCTGGATATGGAAACATACGAAGAGCTGATCTTACGTGAAGAGCTGTTAGCCGACGTGAAGGATATGCTTCAGGATAATCTTGAGCTTTCAGGTCTATCTTATGAAAATGAACTTGTAAGCCTTGAACTTCCCTTATCATTAGAGTTTAAGATAACGGAGACTGAACCGGGTGTAAGAGGCGACACTGTGAAGGCAGGTACCAAGCCGGCAAAGATATCTACCGGTATGGTTATTATGGTGCCTTTATTTGTTAATACAGGTGATGTTGTAAAAATCGATACTAAAACACGAGAATACTTAGGAAGAGTATAATTAAAGGAGGTTCTATGGAACTTAAACAATTGAAAGCTTTAATGAAGTTCATGAATGATAATGAACTTGCCGAGCTTGAAGTAGAAGATAAAGAGACTAAGATACGTTTTAAGAAAAGATTTACTGACAGCGGTGTTGTTATGATGCCTCAATTATCTGCTGAACAGCAGATGAGAATGCAGGCTGTTCCGTCTGCGTCATTGCCTGAACCAATTGAGAACAGCAACCTCGTAGATATAAAATCGCCTATGGTCGGTACTTTTTATGCGGCTTCCTCGCCGGGCGCTAAACCTTATGCTGCGGTAGGTCAGAGCGTATCTAAAGGTGATGTGGTTTGTATAGTCGAAGCGATGAAACTCATGAACGAGATTAAAGCGGATGTTTCGGGCACAATCACGAATATTCTGGTGGAGAACGGCCAGCCGGTAGAATTTGGGCAGGTTATGTTTAAAATAGAACCGGTATAAAAGAAAGGTGAACAATGTTTTCTAAAGTATTGATAGCCAACAGAGGAGAAATTGCCGTTAGAATAATACGTGCTTGCCGTGAGATGAATATTAAAACAGTAGCCGTTTATTCGCAGGCTGACAAAGAATCTATGCATGTTCATTTGGCCGACGAAGCAATATGTATAGGCGGTGCTTTATCCGCGGAAAGTTATCTTAATATATCGGCGCTTATAAGCGCGGCCGAGGTTACTGACTGTGATGCTATACATCCGGGTTATGGATTTTTATCAGAAAACGCGCATTTTGCCGAAGTATGTGAATCCTGCGGTATAACATTTATCGGCCCGTCACCTGAAAATATAAGACTTATGGGTGATAAGGTTAAGGCTAAAGAAACAATGAAAAAAGCCGGTATACCACTTGTGCCCGGCAGTGACGGAGGTGTTAAAGACAAAGAGGACGCGTTGAAATTAGCAAAAGAGATAGGCTATCCGCTTATTATCAAAGCGCGCTCAGGCGGCGGTGGACGCGGGATGCGGATTTGCCACAGTGACGTGCGGCTTGTGGGTGCATTGATGACTGCGCAGACCGAAGCTAAAGCGGCATTTGGTGATTCTGAAGTTTATATTGAACGGTTTGTCCAAAACCCCAGACATATTGAGGTACAGATAGTCGCGGATAAACACGGTAACGTTATTTATTTAGGTGAGCGTGATTGTAGTATCCAAAGACGTCATCAAAAAGTTGTCGAGGAGACTCCGTCACCTGCCATAGACGCAAAAACTCGTAAAAAGCTCGGTGAGCTTTGCGTAAAAGGTGTAAAAGGTATTAACTATTGCAGTGTAGGGACAATCGAATTTCTTATGGACGATAAGAAAAGATTTTATTTTATGGAGATGAATACCCGCATACAGGTTGAACACCCTGTAACCGAAGAAGTCACAGGTCTTGACCTTATAAAACTTCAGATACAGGTAGCGGCAGGTGAGCGGTTAAAGATCAAACAGGAAGACATTGAATTTAAAGGCCATTCCATTGAGTGCCGTATCAATGCTGAGGATCCGGATAACGGCTTTATGCCTTCACCCGGACGTATTGACTTTTGTTATTTCCCCGGCGGTAAGGATATCCGTATCGATAGTCATATTTACGCAGGTTATAGTATCCCGCCGTATTATGATTCGATGATTGCCAAGATAATAGCCAACGGTCGCAACCGTGAAGAAGCATTAAACAAAATGGAACGTGCGTTAGACGAATTGTGGATAGAACCTATAAAAACTACAAAATCATTTTGTAAAGACGTTATTTGTGATCCGGATTTTCGACGTGGTAATTTTCATACGGGTTTTCTTGATAAGTTCTTGGCTGACGAGGAGCCTGAAAGTTGATTTTTCTGTAGTTAATAATTTTAATTAACTAATTGTTTCCGAAATAAAAATCTTATTATATAATAGGATTTATCCTGAAATGATAAGATCCGGTCTTTAAATTAAAGGGAGCGTGTCCGGGGTCACGCTTAGTATTGAATGTGTATATATAAAGCGGCAGGGTTCGACCTGCTAAGCTTCATTTATTTTAATTAAGAGGGAGGGGAGAATGCGGTTTTTAACATTGATAATGTATGTGGCCAGTTCATTTATTTTCGGGCTGATAATGATTGCTTTGTCGGCTAATATTCTTTCAACTGGAGATGTTGCGTTATGGATAGATAATACAATTTTACTTTATCCTACACATGCGATTATTTTTGGTCTTTTGGGTGGATTGATTGTCCTTCTTTGTCTTAACAAGTTACAAAAGATACTTTTTCATTCACGCAGAGAGAAGATGATAAAGTTGGAGTCACCCGGCGGTCCGGTAAATATAACCATTCTTGCTATTGAAGATATGATAAAACGTTCGCTTGAAAAAAATGACAATATAGTTAAGGTCAGACCTAAAGTATCTGTACGTAAAAATAAACTTATTGTCACTATTCGTGGGTATCTTACATCAGCGATCAATCTTTTGGAATTTTCTCAGGGCGTACAGGCTAAAATTAATGAGAAATTACGCGGCGCGTTGGGTGAAGAGACAAAAGTAGATATTATTGTTGAAATACGCAAGATGGTACCTTCCAATAAGAAAGAGCCGGAAGAGAAGGAAAGCGAAGTTGAGTTCAATTATTTTTAATTTTTTTTAATGCCAATGCGGGATATTCGTTTATCGGATTATTGTGACCAAACGTTTTTCGATAGACATAATTTATTTTTAAAATTATGAAAGATTGTTTATCATTAGAAGATTTTTCGAAAAAGGAAGTCGAGAGGCTGTTGGATTTAGCTATGCGCATTAAGCGTAACCCTAAGAAATATAGGAATGTGCTTAACGGTAAACATGTGGGGCTAATATTTGAGAAGCCGTCTTTAAGGACAAAGACAGCTTTTTATGTCGGTGTTTCCAAACTAGGCGGAGTGCCGGTATATTATTCACCCGGTGAGGTGCAGATAGGCACACGCGAAAAAATAAGCGACGTAGCTAAAACACTTTCATATTTCCTTGATTGTGTGGTATTTCGCACTTTTGAGCATGAAAATATTAAAGAGTTGGCAGCGAATATGCCAGTGCCGGTAATAAACGCTTTAAGTGATCTTACCCATCCGTCTCAGGCACTTGCTGATGTTATGACTATAATGGAAATAAAACGCAAGCCGCTAAACAAGCTTAAAATAGTATATATAGGCGATGGTAATAATGTTTGTCATTCGTTGATAAATATTTTTAGTTTAATCGGCGGGAACTTTTATGCAGTCTGCCCTTCGGGATATTGTCCGGACAAAAAGTTTTTAGACGAATCGTTAGAAAATTCTAAACGTTCAGGTTCAAAGATCACAGTTACTCATGACCCGTACGGCGCGGTTGAAGATGCGGATGTCATTTATACCGATGTGTGGGTATCTATGGGGCAGGAAGAAGAGGTAAAAAAGCGCAGATCCGATTTTAAGAGTATGCAGATCAACTCGCAGCTTTTGGCAAGGGCCAAAAAAAACTGTTCCGTTATGCATTGCCTGCCGGCTCATCGCGGAGATGAGATAACGGACGATGTCATTGATAGTGCTAACTCGGTAGTTTTCCAGCAGGCGGGGAATAGGTTATATAGTGCTATGGCACTTTTAGTTATGTTGGTAGGAGGTGTTAAATGAAAAAGATCGTATTGGCCTATTCAGGCGGATTAGATACTACTTGTTGTGTGAAATGGCTTCAGGAACGCGGTTATGAGGTAGTTTGTTTTTCTGCTGATCTAGGGAGTGAATTCTCGCCGAAAGAATTAAAAACTAAAGCAAAAAGCAGTGGTATAACTAAGATATATGTTAAAGATTTGCAATCGGAATTTGCCGACAGTTATATTCTCCCTGCCCTTCGCGCGGGAGCGGTGTACCAGAATAAATATGTTTTGAGTACGGCATTGGGCAGGCCTCTTATAGCCAAACATCTTGTTGATATAGCGCATAAAGAAAAAGCGGGTTATATCGCGCATGGTTGTACGGGTAAAGGAAATGACCAGGTTCGTATTGAAACAGCCACGACACTTTTAGACAATAAACTCAGGATCATAGCGCCTGTTCGTGAATGGGAACTAAAGTCCAGGGAAGAGGAGATAGCCTATGTCAGAAAGCATAAGCTGCCGTTAAAGATAACAAAGGAAAAAATATATAGTATCGATAAGAATATTTGGGGTATTAGTGTTGAGGGCGGAAAACTTGAAGATCTAGATAACGAACCGCCGGAAAATTCTTTCTATTTTGTTAAACCGGCAGAAAAGGTACGTGACAGAGTATGTTATGTCAGTATAAAATTTGATAATGGTGTGCCGGTCGCTTTAAACGGTAAAAAAGCGTCTTTCCTGTCAATGATAAAATCACTTAACAAGTTAGGCGCGGATATGGGTATCGGCCGTACGGATTTGGTTGAAGACAGGGTTGTGGGTATAAAATCACGCGAAATATATGAAGCGCCTGCCGCCTGGCTGCTACATTATGCTCATAACGAGCTTGAATCTTTAACCTTGGACAGACAGACACAGATGTTAAAAAAAGAGATTGCGTCACAATACGCATGGCTTGTTTATCAGGGGCTATGGTTTACTCAGATAAAACGTGCGATGGACGCGTTTATAGATGTTACGCAGGAATCTGTTACCGGTGAGATAACAATGAAGCTGTATAAGGGTCAGATAAGCGTGGCGAAACGAGAGGCAAAGAACCCTTTATATAAAAAAGAATTTGCCACTTATGGCGCGGGTGATAAGTTTAAACAGGAATATTCTGAAGGTTTTATAAGACTAATGTCTATGCCGTATAGCAAATAGCTAAAAGCTGTAAGTCGTAATCTGAATGCTAATAGCCAATTGCTAGTAGCTAAATTGGGGGTTATATGAATAAAAAATTATGGGGTGGCAGGTTTAAAAAAGAAACTGACAAGCAGTTTTTTGCTTTCCAAAAATCCATTCAGTATGATTATATATTGGCGGGTTTTGATATATGCCATTCCCTTATCCATATTGGCGCGCTTAAAGATGCCGGGATACTTTCTGCTCAAGAGTATAACAGTTTGAAAAAGTCACTTGCCGGGATATTAGATGAGGTGAAGAAAGGTAAGTTTGTCCCGTCTTTTCAGGATGAAGACATCCATTCGTATATACAGCAGCGTGTGACGGAATCGGCAGGCGACAAGTTGTCAGCTAAATTACATACTTTACGTTCAAGAAACGATCAGGTTATATTTGATACTAAATGTTATTGTTATGTCGAAATGCTTAATCTTTCCGATATGCTTAAAAATGTTTGCAACTCGTTTTTACATTTAGCTGAGATGTATGGCGACATGCCTTTTGCGGGTTATACACATACGCAACGTGCCCAGGTTATACCATTTGCCAAAGGTTATGCTGGCGCGTATGTAAATATGTTTACACGGGATATCAAACGTATCGATAGATTTTTAGATAATCTTATAGTTTATATAGGCTCGGGTGCGTTGGCAGGCAGTGTATTGAAGAAAAATTACGAACGCGCGCTAAAAGATTTCTTACGGTCGTCATCCGGCATTAAGGTAAAAAACATTAAAGTAGTCGAAAACCCGGTAGATAATGTTTCTGATCGTGATTTTGTTATAGAAGTATTGCAGATAATATCTTTAATACAAATGCATTTGTCACGATTTTGCGAAGATGTTATTAACTATTCCACTGCTGAATATAGCTTTTTCGATTTACCTGAAGAGTTCTGTACGGGAAGCAGCCTAATGCCGCATAAAAAGAACCCTGATTTTGCTGAGCTTGTTAGGGGATATACCGGCAGGATATACGGGGATTTACTGGCGGTTATGACAATGATGAAAGGTCTGCCTCTTACGTATAATAGGGATATGCAGGTAGATAAAGAATCGCTAACGTCGGCTGTCTCACTTTTGCAGAACGAACTTTTAATAATGGCACGGTTCATAAAAGGCATAAAACTTAATAGACAGAAAATAGATGAAGTCCTAAGTGATCAGCGGTTATATGCCACTGAGTTAGCTGAATATCTTGTTTCAAAAGGTGTGGCATTTAAAGACGCGCACGAATGTGTAGGCGCGCTTATACGGTTTTGCGAAGATAATAAAAAAATAATCGCGGATTTATCGGATAAGGAGTTGAAAGATTTTAACTTAAATCTTAACGGTTTGGATGTAAAAAAAGTAATGAACTCCGGCTATGCTATCAGGTCAAAGAAAGCAAGTTTTAAGAATTTGCCCGGCATGTTTAAATAGAAAAGGAATAGTTACATGAGCGATTTTAAATATAAAAAAGATGTTCTTTATTGTGAAAATATTAATCTTGAAAAGTTATGCGAACAGATAGGTACACCTTTTTATGTTTATAGCAAGAAAACTCTTTTGGATAATTATAGGAAATTAAAAGCGGCCTTTCGTTCGGTCAATCCGCTTATATGTTATTCGGTAAAGGCTAATTCTAATTTAGCCGTGCTTAATACCTTAGTTAAGGCCGGGTCAGGGCTTGATATAGTCTCAGGCGGCGAGCTGTTTCGTGCCAAAAAGATAAAATGTCCGGCAGACAAAATAGTTTATGCCTCTGTCGGTAAGACCGAGCCCGAGATAGCCGATGCTATAAAGTATGGTATACGCATGTTCAATGTTGAATCTGTTCCGGAATTGATCAAGATAAATTCATGCGCGGTAAAGATGTGTAAAAAGGTTGATATAGCTTTACGTATAAACCCTGACGTCGAACCCAAGACGCATAAATATATAACAACCGGCAAAAAAGAGACAAAGTTTGGTATAGATATGGACACGGCATGGGAAGTTTTCAATGATAAAGATAAATTTCGCTCTGTGAATCTATGCGGAATACATTTGCATATAGGTTCTCAGATACTTACGCCTGCGCCGTTTGTTAAAGCAATAAACAAAACTTCAAATTTTATCGGGAAGTTGAAAAAGAATAACATTAATATTACTACGTTAAATATAGGCGGCGGACTGGGTATAATTTATGATAATGAATCACCCGCGACTGCGGCGGAATTTGCCGCTAAAATTTTACCGTCGTTAAAAAAACTTGACCTTAAAATAATTCTTGAACCGGGCAGGTTTATAGCAGGTAACGCCGGCGCATTTGTTTGTAGTGTTACGTATGTTAAAGATACGCCGGTCAAACGTTTTCTTATTATTGACGGAGCGATGAATGACCTTGTACGTCCGTCGTTATACGGCGCGTATCATAGTATTTTACCGTTAATCAGGCGTAAAGAAAATGACGTCTTTGAGAAATGTGAACGTATATCTGATGTAGTCGGACCTGTTTGTGAAAGTGGTGATTTTTTAGGAAAAGAACGTAAGATAGATGTATCGGCAGGCGGAAGGCTCGCAGTTTTGGGCGCGGGTGCTTACGGTTTTGTCATGAGCTCTAATTATAATTCACGTCCGCGTGTACCGGAAATATTAGTTTCGGGGAAGATTTTTACTGTTGTGCGTGAACGTGAGACCTATAATGATCTGATAAAGGGAGAAATGTTTTAATGAAACAGTTATTTTATAAGGTACAAGCCTCGGGTAATGATTTTATTCTTATAGATAAGACAACCAAGTCTGAAACGACAGCTTGGTATAAAAAATTCTCACGTAAGTTTTCCGCAGCTAAGACCGGTATAGGCGCAGATGGTGTACTTGTAGCTGAATCTCAAGGTAAAAAGTTGGTCATGCGAATATTTAATGCCGATGGATCTGAAGCGGAAATGTGTGGTAATGGTGCCAGAGCGTTTGCGTTATGGACAACCCTTTTTAAAAAAAGATTTTTGAACAAAGGGTATATGGAGTTTACAACTAAAGCAGGCGTGATAGCTGCTAAAGTAGAAAAAGGCATACCTTCTATACGCCTCAGCGAACCGTTTGATTTTCGCGGTAGTGTAAAATTTAAAGTTAACGGCAGAGACATAGCGGCTTCGTTTGTTAATACCGGCGTGCCGCATACGGTTGTTTTTGTTGAAAAAACCGACATTATAGATGTTGATACTCTGGGCAGCGCGATACGTTATCATGAGAAATTCAAACCTGCCGGAACTAACGTTAATTTTCTGGAAGTGTTGGGCAAACGAAAGATAAAAATACGAACATACGAACGCGGTGTAGGCGAGACGCTTGCCTGTGGTACAGGCGCGGCAGCCTCTGCTATAATATTTGCTTTACGTACAAATATTTTACAGCCGAAAAATAATGTTATATCCGTTTTGACAAAAAGTAATACTGTATTGACTGTATCATTCGAATATGCTAATAATAAACCGTCAAGTGTTTGGCTGCGTGGTGCCGCGGACATTACTTATACGGGCACATTAGAACTTTGAAATAAAATATATATGGAGGTAATATGTTAAAAGGAAGTATAGTTGCTTTAATCACGCCGTTTAATGATGATTTGACGATAGATACTGAAGGCGTAAAAGAGCTTGTCAATTGGCATATTGATAATGCTACGGATGCCATTCTAGTTTGCGGCACGACAGGCGAGAGTGCTACGCTTACGCATCAGGAGCACCGTGAGCTTATAAAACTTGTAATAAATGAAGTTAACGGACGTGTGCCTGTTATCGCGGGCTGCGGTTCTAATTCTACACAGGAAGCGATTGGTCTTGTTCAGTATGCTAAAGATACAGGTGCTGATTACGCGTTAGTTATTACGCCGTATTATAATAAACCTACGCAGAGCGGGTTATATAAACATTTTAAATTCATCGCTGATAATGTAGATATCCCTATAATATTGTACAATGTGCCGGGTCGTACGGGTGTCAATATCCTGCCGGAGACGGTAGCAAAATTATATAAAGATTGTACTAACATAATAGGCATAAAGGAAGCGAGCGGGTCGGTGGACCAGGCCGCTAATTTAATGTCGATAGTTGATGATAATTTTTTACTTTATTCAGGCTGTGATGAGATAGTCACGCCGATATTGTCGCTTGGTGGCGTAGGCGTGATATCTGTTTTAGCGAATATTATGCCGAAAGCAACGCATGACATGGTATTCAGCTATCTTGAAGGACAAGTATCACAATCTAAGAAGATACAATTAGAGTTGTATAAACTTATAAAGTACCTTTTTGTCGAGACTAATCCTATACCTGCAAAGACCGCGTTAGGGCTAATGAAAAAAATAAAAAGTTCATCAATGCGCCTGCCGTTATGTGAGATGTCCTCTGAAGGGCTGGATAAGTTTAAAGCTGTGTTGCAAGAGTACAAATTGATAAAATAAAGGATGACTATGTTTAAGATCGGCGTAACGGGTGTAAGAGGAAGAATGGGCCAGCGTATAAGCGCGCAAATAACGGGAGATAAGGATGCAAAGGTTATGTACGGATTTGAGTATCCGGGACATGCGGATATCGGTGCGGTTATTGATGGGTATAATGTAACGGACGATCCTGAAAAAATATCCGAATGTGACGTGTTAATAGATTTCAGTACGGTAGATGCTACTTTAAATAATCTGTCATTTTTGGAAAAATATAATGTACCGGTAGTTATAGGTACGACGGGTTTTGTGCCTGACGAAAAGCTAAAAATAAAAGAGGTCTCTTCCGTTATACCTGTGGTTTTTGCTCCGAATATGAGTGTTGGTGTAACGGTTTTTTTTAATGTTTTAAAAAAGATGGCAGGTTTGCTTAAAGATTACAATATCTATATTGAAGAGACACACCATGTCCATAAAAAAGACGCGCCGTCCGGTACGGCAAAAAAAATGGCTGATATAGTCAACAGTGAGGGTTTCAATATCAAATATGATGAAATAGAAGCCATACGCAGAGATGAGGTCATTGGTGATCATAAGATAGTGTTTGAAAGCGAGGTAGATAGATTAACCTTAGACCATCATGCTCAGACACGTGATATTTTCGCTAAAGGTGCGGTTGTCGCGGCTAAGTGGCTAGTCGGTAAAGAGCCTGGCTTATACACGATGGAAGATGTTCTTGGTATAAAATAAATAGAGATAAGGAGTACTATAATGAATGGAATTCAATTATCAAATAGACTCAGCAATTTTCCGCCTTATCTATTTGCGGAAATAGACAAGAAAAAAAGTGAGCTGCGTGCCAAAAAAATAAAGTTCATTGATGTAAGTATAGGTGACCCGGATATTGCTACACCTGACGGAGTTATTGAAACGCTGTATAAAGCGTCAAAAATAAAATCAAATCAGAAATATGCACTTGATCAAGGCAGTCTTAAGTTCAGAACGGCAATAAAAAAATGGTTCAAAAAGAGATTTGATGTCTCTTTATGCGAAAGGTCGCAGATATTACCTCTTATAGGTTCCAAAGAAGGCCTTATCCATTTCCCGTTAGCCTATGTCAATCCGGGCGAGACGATTTTAATTCCATCACCCGGCTATCCCGGGTATAGGGGCGCTGCCTTGTTTGCCGGTGCTAAACCGTATGAGATGCCGTTATTAGCTGAAAACAAATTTCTTGCTGATTTGGACAAAATCCCGCTAAGTGTGCGAAACAGAGCCAGGATGATGTATCTAAATTACCCTAATAATCCTACTACGGCACTCGCGCCAAAGAAATATTTAACTGAAGTAGTAAAATTTTGCCGTAAATACGGGATAATACTAGCTTATGATAATGCTTATTCGGAGATATATTTTGAGGAAAAGCCTTTAAGTATTTTGGAGATACCAGGCGCTGAGGAGATAGCGCTTGAATTTCATTCATTATCAAAAACTTTTTGTATGACGGGTTTTCGTGTTGGCTGGGCATGCGGTAATCCCGGTTTGACTGCTGGCCTTTTAAAAGTTAAAAGCAATGTCGATTCCGGTATTTTCGGGGCTATACAGGAAGCCGGTGCCAACGCGCTTTCAAGTCAATCCGCGTATGTTGGGAAATTACGTAAAACATTAAAAACGCGTCGTGACGTTTTCGTTAGTGGATTAAAAGAGTTGGGGTTTGATGAGATATACGCGGGTTCTACATTTTATGTCTGGGTACGGATACCTGAGAGGTTCGGTTCTTCAATTGATATGGCAGAATATTTACTTATGAAAAAACGTATTGTCGCGACACCGGGTTTGGGTTTCGGTAAACACGGCGAAGGATTTATACGTTTTGCCATGACAGTTGATATTGATGTTTTAAAAAAAGCCTTGAAGCTCCTTAAATAGCGGTGCTTGCCGGCTGTTTTAAATTTATATTGGATTGGTGATTTTCTATTATTAGTAATCCATATTCTCTTTGGTTTAGTATATCTTCTTTACATTTCGAGTTTTGCTGGCTAAAAGCTAATAGCTGACAGCTATCCAGTTGTTTTTTGGTATGTTGCAATGGCTATCAATAGGGTGTATAATTCTTCCTGTTATCTATGCTCGGCAGTATTGTTTATTATCGGTTTTGCGGTTAGACAATCGGGTCCGGTTTTATATTTTACATGAAATTGTTAGGATTTTTTCAGTATTTCCGGCAATTGTATTTGATTTTAATTAACGACTAAATACTAGTAATTAGTAACTAAAAATGGTTTATGTGGGCATTGGTTCAAATCTGGGTGATAGATATGATAATATTGCCAAAGCGGTGAAATATATCAAGGCAAACGGGAAGATAACTGTATCCCGCGTTTCTCCGTTGATCGAGACCGATCCGGTAGGCGGGCCGTTACAGGGTAAATATATAAACGGTGTCATAGAGCTAACTACAGAGCTGAGTGCGGATGAGTTATTGAATGTTTTGGCAGAAATAGAAGACAGGCTCGGTAGAAAACGCTCTGTAAAGAACGCGCCGCGTACCATAGATCTTGATATTTTGCTATTTGATGCTCAAAGAATAAACACAAAAAACCTTAAGGTGCCGCATCCTTTAATGTGCGAGCGCGAGTTTGTAATGTCTCCTTTGAGGCAGCTGTGTCCTGATATAGATGCCTTTATAAAAAAAATACGGTGATATTTTATGGAAGTTATCCGGTCAATAAGAAAAATGCAAAAAACGGCTATGTCTGCGAAACTATCGGGTAAAAAGATAGGGTTTGTACCTACTATGGGCGCGTTGCATGACGGGCATTTATCACTTGTGCGTTCTGCCCGTAAAGATAGTGATATAGTAGTAGTAAGTGTATTTGTTAATCCTATACAGTTTTCTGCTAACGAGGACCTTTCAGTTTATCCGAGAGACATAAGACACGATAGACAGTTATTGATAAAAGAAAAAGTCGATTATTTGTTTATGCCCGATGTATCGGAAATGTACCCGCCTGATTTTTCTACTGATATCCGTGAGGATAAACTGAGTACTGCGTTATGCGGTAAATATCGACCGGGTCATTTTCGCGGTGTGTGTACTGTTGTTGCGAAATTATTTAATATAGTGCTTCCTGATACGGCGTATTTCGGGAAAAAAGATTATCAGCAGGCGGCAGTGATAAAGCGCATGACACTTGATCTTGGGTATAACATAAAGATCAAAACTGTGCCTATAGTACGTGAGCCTGACGGTCTGGCTATGAGTTCACGAAACGTTTATTTAAGTGAAGATGAACGCAGGACCGCCGCCAGAATATATGAAATATTAAAGGCTGCGCGTGCTGAAGTTAAATGCGGAGTACGAAAGAGATCAGACTTAAAATTATTTATATCTGAAAAGTTTGTGTTATATAATATTAAAACGCAATATATTGAGGTTTGTTCTGTTACAGACCTTTCGCCGATCGTCGAGATCACAGATAAGGCGGTAATACTTGTAGCGGTTTTTGTTGGAAAAACAAGACTCATAGATAATTTGGAGATTAATATTTTACAATAGATGTCTTACGATAAAAAGAGAAGGTATTTATGAAAAAAAAGACTAGAATAGCTATCATCGGATACGGCAATGTAGGCGAGAATGTTTATAAATTTATTAACCATGAGCTTAAGAATAAAGCCGAAGTTGTTGCGGTGGTAGATATTAATCCGGGCAATCTTAATAAACTTAAAGGTAAGAAGAATATTAAGCTTTGTGATATGGAAACTGCGGTTAAAGAATGTGATCTTGTTTTAGAATCCGCGACAGGCGATTGCGCTTATGACCTTCTCAAGCTTGCGCTAAAATATCGACGTGATATTTTGATATTGAGCGTAGGAGGATTAATAAGAGATTTTGATCTATTGGATAAAATAATAGCCAGCGGTCTAAATGTATATGTTCCTTCGGGCGCGATATGCGGGCTCGACGGCATAGGCGCTTTAAGCGAGGGGGATCTCTCAAAAATTGTAATAACAACTTCAAAGCCGCCTAAAGGCCTTATGGGCGCTGAATATCTAAAGACTAAAAAGATTTGCCTGGATAATTTAACAGCTCCTGTTACGGTATTTCACGGGAATGTGTTTGACGCGATAAAATTTTTCCCAAAAAATATCAATGTCGCGGCAACCCTTTTATTGGCGACGTATGTATCATCATGCAATAATGTCCTGACATCTCATAAGAAAGATCTGTTAGAAAAAAAAGTTAATGTGCGGATAGACGCCGATCCGTCTATCAAACGCAATGTGCATAAAATAGAGATATTTGCCAAAGAAGCCAAAGTTAAAATAGAAGTGGAAAATGTTCCGTCAAAAGGTAACCCTAAAACCAGCACTTTAACTATTTTATCTGTTCAATATCTCTTGCGCCGGATGTTTGCTTGTTTTAAAGTCGGCACGTAAACATTTAGTGTATTTTTTTTGCGGGACAGTTAATACCGCACAGCAACTATTGCAAAGTAACGTTGGTATAACAAATGAGAAATATTTATGAACGATAAAATTTCCGTATACGGAGCTAAAGAACATAACCTTAAAAACGTTAATCTAAGTATTCCAAAAAACAAACTTGTAGTTGTTACAGGGCTTTCAGGATCAGGTAAATCGTCTTTAGCGTTTGATACTATCTATGCGGAAGGCCAGCGGCGTTATGTAGAAAGTCTGTCAAGTTATGCCCGCCAGTTTCTTGAGAAACTTCATAAACCGGAAGTCGAGCATATCGAAGGGTTATCGCCCGCAATAGCCATCGAACAGCGCACGGCCGGCGGTTCCCCGCGTTCAATCGTGGCAACGCAAACTGAGATATACGATTATTTGAGAGTGTTATATGCTCGAATAGGGAAGGTGCATTGTCATATATGCGGTAAGCCTATAACTACTCAAACATCACAGGAGATAATAGAGAAAGTAACAAGTTTGCCTGACGATACAAAAATATATATATTGTCACCTGTAATACGGGGCAAAAAAGGCCAGTATCACGCATTATTCGCGCAACTGCTTAAAGACGGGTTTATGCGTGTGAGAGTTGATGGAGAAGTCCTCGGCCTGGATACAGAAATAAAACTTGAGAAATATTCCGCGCATAATATAGAGATATTGGTTGATAGAATAAAAGTATCCGCGGCCAACCATAAACGCGTGGCTGACGCGATAGAAACTGCTTTACGTTATTCTAAGGGGTTGGTACTTGTCCGCAATGAATCGGAGAATAAAGAGCTGCTTTATAATACGAAATTCAGCTGTCCCTCATGTGATGTCTCAATTAACGAAATAGAACCGAGATTATTTTCGTTCAACGCGCCGGAAGGTATCTGCAAAGTTTGTAACGGGCTTGGCCGTAAGCTTGAGTTTGACCAAGACCTGATAGTACCGGACCGCAAGATATCCATATCAGATGGCGCTATACCGCTGTGGTACAAAGGTACCAGAGGTTATATTATGTATTATAAATCTATACTTCGCGGGCTATCGAATGCCATGGGTTTTTCTTTAGATGTGCCTTTTAATAAACTTCCCAGGAATGTTAAAAAGACTTTATTTTACGGTAACGATGAAATATATGTTTGGAACAAACCGTTTGAAGGGTTAATACCGCATCTGGAAAGGTTATTGCGTACCAGCGATAGTGATTACATGAAAACCGAGATAACAAAATATATGTCTACTTTGCCATGCCCTGAGTGTAAGGGCGCACGGTTACGTAAAGAAGCCTTATCTGTCTATGTCGCTGGTAAATCCATCTGGGATGTTATTAGGATGAGTATAGGCGATTGTACAAAATTTTTCAAATCACTTAAATTTACGGCTATGGAAGAACAAGTTGCCGGTAATGTAATAAAGGAGATACTTAAGCGACTTACTTTTTGTGATAATGTTGGGTTGGGTTATCTGTCGTTAGACAGATTAAGTTCTACCTTGTCAGGCGGTGAGGCACAGCGTATAAGACTTGCGACACAGGTAGGCGCGTCATTAAGCGGTGTCTTGTATGTCTTGGATGAGCCGACAATAGGCCTGCATTCACGTGATGATATAAAACTTATAACAACATTACAGAAATTGAGAGAACTCGATAATACGGTGATAGTTGTTGAACATGACGAACAGATGATCGATGCCGCGGATTGGGTAGTAGAATTAGGCCCGGGCGCGGGCTTGCAGGGCGGTGAAGTTGTATTTAACGGCAGCCGCGAGGCACTTTCGTCAGCAGATACTTTAACTGCAAGGTATATACAGGCAAAAGAGTCTATAGCTTTACCGGAAAATAGGCGCGATTATAAAAAAAATAAATATATTAAAATTATTAATGCTTCTGAACATAACTTAAAAAATATAAATGTCGACATACCGCTTGGTGTCTTTGTCTGTGTAACCGGAGTCTCCGGGTCAGGGAAATCTACGCTGGTTGAAGATATACTTTACCGGATGCTTGCAAAAAAACTTTACAGAGCGAGAGAAAAACCCGGCAAGTGTGACAAGATAACCGGTACAGAGAATATTGATAAAATAATTATTGTGGACCAGCAGCCTATCGGCCGTACTCCGCGTTCTAACCCGGCAACGTATACCGGCGTATACACACATATTCGCCAGTTATTCAGTAATCTGGAAGAATCGCGCGCGCGTGGGTACAAACCGGCGCGTTTCAGCTTTAACGTTTCCGGCGGACGCTGTGAGGCTTGCGGTGGTGAAGGCCAGCGGAAGATCGAAATGCATTTTTTGCCTGACGTATATGTACCGTGTGAGGTGTGTGACGGCAAAAGATTCAATAATCAGACACTTGAAGTTAAGTATAGAGGAAAGAATGTACATAATGTACTGGAGATGAGCGTTAATCAGGCATTAGAGTTCTTTGATAACTTTACCCATATAAAAAATATACTTAAAACCTTGCAGGATGTAGGCTTAGGATATATAACATTAGGACAGGCGGCAACGACTCTTTCGGGCGGCGAAGCGCAGCGCATGAAACTTGCTTCGCAGTTACGTAAACGCGAAACAGGCAAAACGCTTTATATATTAGATGAGCCAACAACAGGTTTGCATTTTGAAGATATAAAGAAGCTTTTATCGGCTATACAGCGATTAGTTGATAAAAAAAATACAGTGCTTATAATTGAGCATAATTTAGATATAATAAAAAGTGCGGATTATATCATTGATCTTGGCCCTGACGGTGGTGACGGCGGCGGTGAAGTAGTTGCTTGCGGAACGCCTGAGGCTGTAGCTAAAAATAAAAGATCTTTTACAGGTAAATACCTAAAAGATAAGTTGAGGACTAAATGAATAGAAAAGTATATATAACCTCTGTAATTTTTTTCAGTATTTTTTTCTCGTGCCGTTACGCATTTGCTTTGAGTGAGGCCGATGATAGATTTTATGTGGCAACAAAAGCTTATTCCGACGGGTTTTATGAAGCGGCTATATCTGTCTTTAATCGGTTTATCGATGAATTCCCAACAAATGATCATGTAGCGGAAGCGAATCTATATATTGCCAAGTGCTATTATAACAAAAACAAATATCAACAGGCTGAGACTGTTCTAAAAGAGATTGTTGATACTGCGGGAGAAAAGATTAAAGACGAAATATATTTTTGGCTGGTCAAAGTCTCATTTAAAGCCAAAAAATATGATGATGTTTTTCGTTATGCCGATAAGGTATTTAATGATTACAAAAATTCCAAGTTCATGCTTGAGACCAAATTTGTTACAGCTCAAGCGTATGAAGCCAAAAACCAATGGGATAAAGCTGAAAAAGTGTTTGATGAGATAATTGTACAGGGCAAAGACAGCAAGGTAGTTGAAAAAGCTTATTCGTATTTGCTGAACTACTATTTCAATCAAAATAGATATGACAAAATAATGGAACTTGGTAAAAAATATATATCGGGTTATCCGGACGGAGAATTCATTTCCCGCGCATATTTTTATCTTGGTAAAGCTTTTACTGCTAAATCTGATTATCCCTCGGCTATAGAAAATTATGAAAAAGGTCTTGCGAAATCTTCAGACTTATATATATCTGACCTTATTCGCCAGGCGATAAGCCTTGTGTATTTAGAAAAAGGCGATAAAGAAAAGGCTGCCGATTTTTTAGAAGAAATAACCGACCCTGAATTGAAACTATTTTCTGTCGCTATATTCCATTTCAGTGAAAAACAATATTTAGACGCGTTAAAATCATTCGATGATTTTTTAGCGGAGTTTCCCGATAGTCAGTACGCCTACCGTGTATATATAAACAAAGCCGAAACGTACTATGAGATGGGCCGTATAAATGACGCGTTGTCTTTATACCAGTATGTAATAAAAAAATATGTTAATGCCAATGATCCTGATACCAATATATTAGACAAAGCTCATTATGGCCTGGCGTGGTGTTACTTGAAAAATGGTGAATATAGGCGCGCGATAGAGGAGTTTAGACTGACACTGCGTTATACGAATAATCCTGTTGTCAAAGTAAGCTCACAGGTACAGATAGCAGATACGTATCAGCAGGAAAAAAAATATGATTTAGCTCTAAGCATGTATTCTGATATTTTGTCTGACAGCCCGGGCAATATCTATAGTGATTATATACAGTTCCAGATAGCGATGATATTTCTTAAACAGGAACGGTTACCGGACGCTTCATTAGCTTTGCGCGCGTTAGAAAGCAATTATCCAAATTCAGCGCTTATACCTGAAGTTAAGTATTACCTTGCTATAGGATATTTTTCTATTGAAGATTACAAAAACGCCGAGAAGTTATTAGAGACTTTCATATTGAAATATTCCGGCCATTATCTTAATAAAAAAGCAGAATATTTGTATGCCAAGTGTTTATTTAATTTAGGAGAATATAAGAAAGCTCTGGAAAAATTTCAATATATAATTGATAATTACGCTAACGACGAAATAACTGAGCTTATTCAGATAGATATCGGTAATACCTATCTTAATATGTCCGATATGAAATCGGCAGGTGATGTCTGGCGTGATTTTCTCGTTAAATTTCCATCCTCAAAATATGCCGATTCAGTTAAACTTTATCTTGGCGGTATGCATGAAATAAACAACGAATATGATCTTGCCTTGAATTATTACAGACAGGTCATGGATAATGAAAATTCATTACTGGCGGACGAAGCTTATTTTGATATAGGCCATTTATATTTTATGAAAAACGAACATGAAAAAGCTAAACAGTGCTTTAATGCTTTGGCACTTAAGAATAACGAATTCGCGGTTAAAGCAAAGTTGTATTTAGTTAAACTCCATTCGCTGGAGAACGATAATAAACAGGCATTAAAATTATGTGATGAGATATTGGCTTCCGACAGTTCTTTGGGCGCTGCCCATTTAGAGAAAGCTTTGATATTAAAAGATACGGGAAAACTTAACAAAGCGATAGACGCTTTCAACCTTGCTGTCTCAAACGGCGTATCATCAGCTAAAGTGCATTTTTTGTTTGCCGGCACGCTGGATAAAGCCAAGAAATATCATGAAGCGATTGACCAATATTTCAAAGTTATCTATGAATTTCAGGATTCGGAATATTTCATTAAAGCATATTTCCAAATAGCAAAAATATATGAACGTCAGGGTAATGTACCTGCAGCCCGGGAAATATACGAAAAGATAGTGGCGCTTAATGTTCCCGAATCCAAAATAGCCAAAGTGCGTTTGGAAGAACTGAATAAACAGTAATATTAACTAATTTAGTTAACAGCTTCTCGGAGATAGCTGCTGGAGGGAGGGGAGAACCTATATAGAGATAAAATACAAAAATAGAGATTGTTTCGACTTATGCTTTGTTGTAATTTGTATTATATTTATTTTTTACTTTTTTTAAAATAAAATTCGAGGCGAGAGACTAAAAACTAGTGACTAAATGAAGGAGGTACTATGCAGTTATGGGAGATAGTTAAGGAAAGCGGATGGTTGATAGCGCCTATTATCTTATGTTCGGTGGTTGCGCTTGCTATAATTTTTGAGAGATTTTTATCTTTTTTCATGATACGTTATAAAACGGTTGTAGTAGTGCCAAAAGTTTTAACTGCTGTAAGAAAGAACAATATTACGCAGGCTTTGGATATCTGCGAACGTATGCCGTATTATGTAACCAATGTTTTAAAAGCGGGCCTGTTACGTGTTGACGAATCAAAAGAGACAATAAAAGAAGCGATGGAAAACGCTTCGTTTTACGAGATACCAAAATTGGAACATAATCTTAATTTCTTAGCCACGCTTGCGCATATATCGCCATTATTAGGGCTTCTTGGCACGGTAATAGGTATGATTGAGTGTTTTGACGTGGTCAAACGCGGTTCGATAAACGTCGGCATGGTAAACCCGACAGATCTGGCAGGCGGGATATCTAAAGCGCTCAATACTACAGCGGCCGGATTATGTGTCGCTATACCGGCGTATTTGGCTTACAATTATTTCGCGCATAAGGTAAATTCATGTGTTCTTGAAATGGAAAAGAGCGCGACAGAATTATTGGAGATATTGTCAGAAAGGAGTTACAGTGAAGTCTAAAAAAAGAATGCGGTTGGAAACGGGGCTTAAACAGATAGATATAGCGCCGCTTATTGATTGTGTTTTTTTGCTTTTGATTTTCTTTTTACTTACGTCCAGTTTCATTGTTATGCCTGGCATAAATGTTAAGCTTCCCAAGGCTGTGACTTCTGATGATATCAACGTCAAGACAGTGACGGTCGCTGTTTCTTCTGAAGACATCATTTATGTTGATACTAAGGTTATGTCTGTTGCCGAGCTTGAAAAGTATATTAAAGCTAATAAGACAGACTCTATCTTTATCCGAGCGGATAAAGACGCAAGTATGGGAACTATCGTTGCTATATGGGATATATGTAAACGTATGGGAATAGAGAAACTCGGTATAGCGACGACTCAGTAAAAGGTTTCAGATATGTCATTTATCTGGCGAAAAAGTATTTTTTTCGTAGCTGTCATTTTATCGGTAGTAATACATATTTTTATCTGCAAGTTATTTTTTCTTGAGACGAGTGTAAAACGTGTGCCGGTTATCTATACATGGCTGAATATTTTATCCGGCGCTGATATAATGCCTGGCTCAGCCAAAAACAAGAATATCCTTCCTACCCAGCTTATCACAACCCAGACCGTTATGGAAAACTTCAGAGTAAGCAGTGTAGAGAATTTCAACATACGGAAAGAAGATCAGACCGGATCATTAAACATAAACCCGTCATCTAATAGAGGATATGTATTCTTGTGGGATAAAAATGTCCTGTTTACCGTTTCGGAAAATAAAGAGATTATACCTTTTAAAGTTTATGTATCGCCGTTAGGCAAAGTAATCTTTCTGTATCCTCAGAAATTACCGGCCAACTCTTCAGGCGGTATAGTGACAGCCAATTATCTCCGTTCGTCTGTTTTGTTCCAAAACGATATTTTTTTCTGGACAAAAATATGCGGGGTAGTAGAATGATTTATATAGATATTTCTATTTTGACGGGATGTTTTCTCCTGATTGTTTTAACTGTCGCGATAACCGGCAGTTTTGTTATTTCTAAGAAGAACAGTATAGACAAGCGTGTACCGCGTTTGGCTAAACGTGAATGTTTAACGTGTACAAAAACTTTTCATATAGCAGTAGTTACACAGTTTTGGAAATGCCCGTTTTGCGGGAGTATTAACAAAGAGTATAAAAATGATTACTAAAATCGGTATCGTAGCAGGTGAAATATGGCATTATCTTGATGAGAACGGGGTGGTGAAACTTCCTGATCTTTGTAAAGGTATCTCCAGGAAAAAAGATGTAGTTTTAATGAGCTTGGGCTGGCTCGCGCGCGAAGGGCATATTTTACTGCAATTTCAAGGCAACGAATATCAGGCATGTTTACGTCAAATCGATCCTGCCAAGGATGAGTCTTAGAAACTGTTTGTGCGGATTGTTATTAATTAATATAGAAAGAGCAGAGACTGAAAAATGTTAAAGAAAAAAATATTATTTTTCTTTTTACTATTATTATTTTTTTTCACGACAATGCTTTTTTCTCAGACTAAAGAGCCGGAATTTTCGGGAACATTTTATCCTGAAGGTATCGCATTGGTTAATCTTCTTAATGAACTTATCTCTGGCTCAGGACAAGTTAATAACAACTATGGCAATATTATAGGCGCGGTAGTTCCGCACGCGGCTTATCGGTATTCAGGTGCCGTGGCAGGCATTGTTTATTCTGTTTTAAAAAATATTGATATAGAGACAATCATCTTATTCGCGCCTAGCCATAAATATTATTTTAAGGGTATAGCCGTTTATCCGTCCGGGAATTTTCTTACTCCGTTGGGTCCGGTTATATTGGATGATAGACTTTGTAAAGAAATAATGAGCTTAGATTTCGCGGTCGGCAGTACCGAATATTTCGATCATGAACATGCTATAGAAGTACAACTCCCTTTTCTCAAAAAAATATATCCGCAAGTCAAGATCGTGCCTGTACTTTTTGGTGACGTGTCCTATCAGCAAATACTGGAGTTAAGTCGATATTTGGCTAGCCTTAGTAAAAAGCGAAATTTCCTTCTTTTGATCTCAACCGATCTGTCGCATTATCTACCATACGAAAAAGCTGTTGAATATGATAAAAATACCATATCATTGGTTACCGGAAAAAATGCTCAGGAACTTTGGCGTACACGTGACATCCTTGGCCCGCGTGCCTGTGGGCTCTCAGCTTTGGTTGTCTTATTGGAATACAGTAAATTACGCAACGCCGATATTAGACTATTAAAATACTTAAATTCGGGTGATACCGGAGATTACAAAGATAAAGTTGTGGGTTATATGGGTGTCGTATCCGTAACGCCTTTAAAAGAGGAGGGTGATATGAATAAGTTTGAACTGACAAATAGTGAAAAAAAACTTTTACTTAAGATAGCGCGGGTATCAGTAGAATCTGCCGTTAACGGACGTGCCGCGGAAGAAATTACGGTAGGGATACCCGATAGCCTTAAGTTTGAGACCGGCGCGTTTGTTACTTTAACTCAGGACGGTGCTTTGCGCGGCTGTATAGGAAACATAATCTCGCAGAAACCGTTATATAAACTTGTAGGCGAGATGGCGGCTGCTGCTGCGCTTGACGATAATAGATTTCTCCCTGTCGTGTCGGATGAAGTTGCTGAACTTGAGTTTGAAATTTCGGTTTTAAGCCCAATAACTAAAGTCGAAGACATATCACAGATCACAGTTGGGCGTGACGGCCTTATAATACGTAAAGGTATTCATTCGGGTTTATTGCTGCCTCAGGTTGCAACGGAATATGGGTGGACAGTTGATGAGTTTTTGGCGAATACTTGTATAAAAGCCGGGATTAACCGTGATGAATATAAGAATAAAGGCGTTGAAATATATAAATTTTCTGCCATAGTATTTAATGAATCTGACTTTAAGGAGTAAGGTATGTCTAAAATACGGTTTTTTGTGCCGGAAGATTTTAAGGACGGCAAAGATATTTTTATAACTGATAAGAGCTTGGTGCATAAAGCAAAAAATGTTTTACGCTTAAAACCGGGTGATAAAGTATATATTTTTAACGGGAATGGCGGTGAATGTCTGGCGGCATTATCTGAGATATCGAAAAAAAGTATTCTTTTTAAAGATATCAAATGCCTGCCTGTAAAACCCATGCCGGATTCTCATTTAACCCTGGCGTTTCCTGTAACTATGGAGACGAAGATAGATTTTATCTTGCAGAAAGCGACTGAATTGGGCATTATGCGTTTTGTTCCGTTTATTTCCCAGCGAAGCCGGCGCATTAAAGATCCCGGCGCGAAGAAAGCTAGATGGGATAAAATAATAATGGAAGCATCTCGCCAGTCAGGGAGAAGATGGTGCCCCGAGATAGATCCGTGTGTTGCGTTTGACGATGTACTACTAAGGCCCGAACAACAAAAAATAGTGGCGGCGATAGACGGCCGGTACCCGGGCGATATAAAATTTAACCAAACTAACAGCTTATTTATTTTTGGCCCGGAAGGCGATTTCACAGATGATGAATATGAAAAGTTACACGCGAACGGCTTTATCTTCATGAAATTATCGGAGAACATATTGCGTGTAGAGACAGCGGCGTTTTTAGGTGCCGGCGTTATAATGTTAAACATCTAATGGTTATCAGCCTTTGGCAGTCGGCTTTTGGCCGAATTGGTTTAAAGATACCTAAAAATCTGTAAGTTTTAAGAGATAAAACTTATCTGTTTGAAGTGGGATTTAAGTGGTAGCTGTATTATTGGCTGTAAAAATATCTTAATAAGAGGATAATCTATTATGGGAGTATATCTATATCGTATAAACTATGATTATACTTATAAATCATCTATCGTTGGCAGAGAGTTCGAGAATGAATGGATGACGTTATCAAAAGATGGCACCTTAACAATTAAGGGCAGTCATCAAACCGGTTATTGTTGGGATGGCTGTAGCCCTAAATTGAAATTTTTCGATGTTTGTCTGGGGACACCGGAAGCAGTATTGAATCCAAAAACAGGATTCAGCAAAACTTATCATGCTTCATTAGTCCATGATATATTTTACCAATTTAGCATAAACCTAAAATCAATAATTAAACGTAAAGAAGTGGACAGAGAGTTCTACAATATTTTGAAAAGTAACAATTTCAGAGCAGCTAAATTATATTATTCTG
>JAQVMQ010000015.1 GCA_028703535.1 Candidatus Omnitrophota bacterium
GACTGTTATGAGCGAAATAGGGTTAAATTGGGAAGATATGAATGTATTGACTAAAGCGGGGATAAACTGGCAGGATTTGCAGTTGATGAGTGATGCGGGAATGAACTGGGCTGATATAACGATAATGAGTGAAGCTGGAGTCAACTGGGATGATATGCAGATAATGACCCAGGCAGGAATAAACTGGTCGGATCTTAATCCGTTAACTAAAGCGGGCGTTAATTGGGGTGATCTTCAGATAATGACTGAGGCGGGGATCAATTGGATAGATATGGGTGTATTGACAGAAGCAGGATTGAATTGGCAGGATATGCAGGTCATGACAGAGGCGGGATTGAACTGGAGCGATTTGACTGTTATGAGCGAAATAGGGTTAAATTGGGAAGATATGAATGTATTGACTAAAGCGGGGATAAACTGGCAGGATTTGCAGTTGATGAGTGATGCGGGAATGAACTGGGCTGATATAACGATAATGGGCGAGGCGGGAGTCAATTGGGATGATATGCAGATAATGAGTCAGGCGGGAATGAACTGGTCAGACATGACAGTTATGAGTGAGATAGGCGTTAACTGGCAGGACATACAGGTCATGACCGAAGTTGGAATTAATTGGTCAGATATCGGAGTATTAACAATAAAGGGGATTAATTGGGAAGACATAGAAGTTTTAACTAAAACGGGTATCAACTGGGAAGATGTTTATGTGCTTTCTGAAGGGGGTATTAATTGGTCTGATATTGGTATATTGGCGGACGCAGGGGTTAATTGGAATGATATACAGATAATGAGCGATGCGGGTCTCAACTGGGGGGATATCACTATTTTAACCGAAGCGGGCGTCAACTGGGACGATATGCAGATAATGAGTCAGGCAGGAATAAACTGGTCAGACTTTGCAATTTTAAGTGAGGCCGGTGTTAATTGGGATGACTTGGATGTTTTAACTTCAACAGGGATTAATTGGTCAGATTTTACTATTCTGAGCGAAGCGGGGGTTAATTGGGTAGATCTTATGATCTTAACAGATGCCGGTGTTAATTGGCAGGATATACAGGTTATGACTGAAAAGGGTGTCAACTGGAACGATATAACTATAATGAGTGAGGCCGGAGTTAATTGGGGTGATTTAGCTGTTTTTGCTGAAGCAAATATAAATTGGAATAGTTTGCAGGTAATGAGTGACGCGGGCGTTAACTGGTCTGATATGCAGATAATGAGCCAGGCAGGGATAAATTGGCAGGATATGCAGGTATTAACGGATAAGGGTATCAATTGGGGGGATATAGAAATATTTACTAAGCAAGGTATAAATTGGGGCGATGTTTTGGAGTTGACCAGAGCGGGTATCAATTGGGGGGATTTACAGTTTATGACTGAAGCCGGAGTCAATTGGAAGGATATAGCCAGTTTATCCGGTAACGGAGTTAATTGGGCTGATATACAGATAATGAGTGATACAGGAATAAACTGGCAGGACATACAGGTTATGACGGATGTTGGGGTCAATTGGCTTGATTTAAGAGTCTTGACTGCTAGCGGAGTTAACTGGCAGGATATACAGGTTATGAGCGATATGGGTATTAACTGGATGGATATAGAGAAATTAAGTGATGCCGGAATTAACTGGGATGACATGCAGGTTATGACAGAGACCGGAGTAAATTGGCGAGATTTGGCATATATGAGTGGAGTAGGTATTAACTGGACAGATGTTCAGGGGCAGACAATCGCAGGAATAAATTGGACAGATTTCGCTGCTATGAGCTCAAGCGGGGTCAATTGGGAAGGTATGGCTGTGTTAAGTCAGAATATAGATAAAATAGTTGAAGATATACCGTATATACGAGGTGTTCTTGATGATCTTATGGATGCTGTAGGTGATTCTGAGAATGTGGAAGGTACGTTGTATGGCATGATCTCTAATGTAGAAACTTTGGTCGAAGGGTTGGACGCTGATGCTATAACTGAGGCGGCAAGTACTATGATTACGGTTGCTGGACAGATACAGACTATAGCAAATACTTTAGAGAATTTAAATGTTACAACTTTAACAAATGCGATTAACGGCATAAGGGGTTTAATAGGTGAAACTAATGATTTTGCATCTGAAGATACATTGTTCGGTCGTTTTCAGGAGATGAGAGAAACTATGGCGTTGACTAGTACTTCCGAGGAAGTACAGGCTATAGCTGATGTGATTGGTTCAATAGACGATGTAGAGACAGCTGAAACAGTCTTTGGACAATTTAAGGCTATAGCGGGCATGCTTGATACGCTTGATACTTTGGAAGAAGTTATAGGGGCGTCCGGTGATTTATCTGATAGCGGAACGTTGTTTGGTACAATTAATGATATTGAAAGTTATGTTTCGTTAATAGGCAGTATAAGCGATACGGATGATGCCGGTACCCTTTTTGGAAGGATAGGGCAAGCTAGTGATACCGGGTCAAGCGATACGTTATTTGGGAAGATAAATTCAGCTAAAACATATGCAAATGACGCCTATTCACTTATACAGGAGGTACGGGATGATATAGGCGCGGAAAACGGTGAATTCAGCATATATGAATATATCGCTAAAATGAATGATATTATTGATGGATTGAAGAATACTACAGAAGAGATTATGTTTACTAAAGATAATGCCGAAGATATGACAAAACAAATAGTTGATTCTATGGTTAATGCCGTTAATGAATCGGCAAAATCGTTAGGATTGAAAATAGAAACTGTTAAAGCTTTGCAGGAAGAAGATTTGGGCGATAATGAGCTTTTAAAGAACAAAATGCGGGAAGTTAAAGAAATGCTGGATATTATAGCAAGGTCTAAAGATGGTGATGGGGTAGTTGTTACGTCGTGGTTTGAATCTGATTAGAGGGCAGTTTATGGCAAAGAAATTTATTGTTGGTTTAGTTTTATTGTTTTTTTGTATTACGGTTTTTCCTGCTGTTACGATCAATATAGTTGTTGTTAATCCGTCTGGTGATGAGGAAAAAACTATACCGGTTAAACAGTATTTGCCGGCCGAAATAACAAAAGAAGATATTATTGATTCAAACGGACTTGATATAGATTATGATGTTCATGAAGCTAAGTATTTCTTGTATGGTAAGCCTAAATTAGCACCTAAAGAAAGTATGAAATACAGGGTTGTGCTTAAAGATGTTTGGAATATTATGACCGACCAGATAGAACAATTGTCTGCGATAGTCGATAAAAAAGTGGCTAATGCGTCTGCTGAAGATAAGAGCGCAGCGCAAGTTGTAGCGGACGGAATAAAACTCAGGTTAAGTAAAATATTAAGTGTACAGGAGATTAATAAAGACGATATAGAAAAAAAAATGCAGGCGTATGCTACAAATTATAATGAACTTAAGAAAATCAGAGATGAAATATTTTCGTTTGAGAATTTAGTTAAATATTCTATAACGGAGGGAGAACAAGATACGGTAACTTTGGTTGTTGAAGCCGAGAATATATTGGATAAGCCAATGGAAGCTGATGTCAAATATTATTTACCCGAAGAGATAACATCTGAGTATATATTGGATTCAGGCGGGTTGGAAGTGAATTATGATCCCGACCGGGCACAGTTCTTTCTTAGCAAAGATGAAAAATTCAAAGCGCAGGAAAAGAAAAGATATAACGTCTCTATAAAAAAAATATGGGCTATTGGCGAAAAAGATCTCGAGATGTATTTAACAGAGGCAGAGGAGTTGAACCAAAAGATCAAGGGGTCTGATAGTGAGATGATAGGGCAGGCATTGTATGACGAAATAGTTGCTAATGTCGAGAAAATAAAAAAGAGCCAAAATCAGGCTAAAACGGTTAAAGAATATATAGCAGCGTATAGAAAAAATCTAAGGGATGAGGAACAGATAAAAGATGATTTAGAAAAATTAAAGATCTTGGCGGTAGAAAGTCAAAGCGATGCAGTTAATCGTCAGGTTAATCAGGCTTTTCAGAAGATGGATAATATTACGACTATAAAAATGAAAGATATCGCTCAAAAACTTATCCAAAAAATAAAAAAAATAGGTGTTTGGCGTATAATTTTTGTTATGGTGATTTTCTTGATAAGTTTAACTACTTTTTTCTATACTATATGGTTTTTAAGATTGAGAAAGGAAGAGAAAACAGAGATAAAAGATATTGGTAAGCAGGAATAGAAAATCGTTATGATATAATAGAATATTATAGTAGGGGCAGATAATGGCAATTCAATATAAAGAACATGGTGTTGTAACTAAAATTAAGGGATGCATAGTAGCTCTAGTGGGTTTGGATAATTGTATAAATGGCCAGTTGGTGCGGTTTGGATATGGTACAGAAGGGGTTATTATTGGTTTTGACGAAGAAGAGACGCAGATACTTTTAGTAAAAGAAAAAGGTTCGTTAAAAACCGGAGATAAAGCAACTATGACTTTAGAGCCGTTTAATACTCCGGTAGGCGAAAATTTCATAGGACGAGTTGTTAATGTTTTAGGTGAACCTTTAGATAATCTGGAACCGTTGATACATAAAGAATATTACCCTATTTTTGGTAAATCTCCGTCTGTTTTGGAAAGAGAGATAGTTAAGGATACGGTTGAGACAGGGATAAAGATATTGGATACGATGATACCTATAGGACGGGGCCAGCGACAGTTAATTTTAGGGGATAAGATGACGGGAAAAACTGCCGTAGGTACGGATATTATACTTAACCAAAAGGGGAAAGATGTTAAATGTATATACTGCTGTATAGGTAAAGGTAAAGCTGCATTAGACAGGGTTGTGAGTCTTTTTAAAGAAAGAGGGGCTTTTGAATATACTACGATAGTTGCGGCTATGGCGGGCACGTCACCGGGGCAGCAATATTTGGCGCCATATATATCATGTTCAATCGGCGAGTATTTTGTTCATCGGGGTGGGAATGTTATAGTAGTTTTTGATGATTTTACTAAACATGCCTGGGCTTATAGAGAGATATCCCTTCTTTTGGATCGTCCTCCGGGTCGTGAATCTTATCCTGGTGATATTTTTTATTTACATTCGAGAATGATAGAGCGGGCGGCTAAGTATTCTAAGGAGTTAGGCGGCGGGTCTATGACTTTTTTCCCGATAATAGAGCTTTTGGAAGGAGATCTTACGGGATATGTTTCTACGAATTTGGTTTCAATGACAGATGGGCAGATTTATTTAAGTACTGCGTTGTTTGGCGAAGGGTTTAAGCCGGCTATTGATATAGGGTTATCTGTTTCGAGGATAGGAAGTAAGGTGCAGTGGAAAGCGATGAAAAAACTTAGTAAATCGTTACGTCTTGAATATTTGCAGTTTAGAGAAATGCTTAAAATATCCAGGCTGAAAGCCAGCGGTGCTAAGTCAGAAGAAGCGGTGGAGCAGCAAAAAGGCGGTGAAATCTTGTCTGAACTTCTTAAGCAGGGGAAAGATGCTCCAATTAATATGGTAGAAGAGGTCCTTTTGTTTTTTGGGCTGGCAAAAAAATTAGTATATGATTTAGATAATGAACAAATAAAAAAAATGAAAACAGAGATCTATGATTATGCTAAAGAACGCTGTCAGGAAGCGCTTGATAAATTAGATGAAACACATGATTTAACGGATGATATAGAGGAAGCTTTTACAAAAGTTTATAAAGAGTATGTAAAAAAATGTGAAAGAGAAAAAATAGAACAGGAAAAAGCGCTCGCCGCACAAGCAGCTAATAGCGAAGAATAATTATGGGTGTTGGAAAATTCAAACTTTCTGTTATGGACCCGGATAAGAATATATTTGATGGTGAAATAGAGAGTTTATTTTTGCAGGGAGATAACGGAGAATATGAGATACAGCCTTATCATTATCCTGTGTTAGGGCTTCTTAGAGAAGGCCAGATTATAATTGATTGGAAGTATTCTATATCAATAAAGAAGGGCATTCTTAGGTTTTTCAAGAACGATTGTGTAATTTTAGTTGAAATGTCGGAGTAATATATGGGAACAATTATTATTTTGCTGGTAATGTTTGTTGTAGTTATTGGGCCGTCGGCGGTTATAGGATTTTTGGGGTTTGCGACTATTAAAGCGCTTGGACGTAACCCGTCGGCTGCTTCTAAGATCTTTATGGGAACAGTCTTGCTGCTTGTTTTTGTTGAGGTTATTTCAATAACGGCTATGTTAGTTATATTTCAGTTATTTAGCAATGTTTAGGGAGGTATGTGATGGATATAGTTAAAGTCTCGATATGGAAAATGTCTATTTTTATAGCAATAGGCGTTTTACTTGTTTTTAGTTTTCTTATTTTTTATTTAAAAAAAATTATGGCCGGAGATACAGAAACTGCCATGCGACGGTTGAACGATGCGTATGAAGAAATATCTAAGAAAAAAGAAGAATTGGCCGAAAAGATAAGACAGGCTCAGGAAGAATATGAAATGCGTAAAAAGGAAGCGGATGAAGTTGCCTCTAAAATCAAAGATGAAGCAGAAAAAGAAATGTATGAAAAGAGAGACGCGGTGATAAAGAAAGCTCATGAAGATAGTGAGCGGATGGTCGTTGAAGCTGTTGGAATGAAAGACAAGATTCGCGAACAGATATTAAAAGAGGAAAAACTCCGGTCTGTAGATGCGTGCGAAGAGATATTAGTGAGAGTTTTTAGCGGAATTGTGCGTGAAAAGATGAATGCTATACTGATCTCGGATTTTTTGGAAGAATTAAAGACGATAGATATGGAGCATATTCCGCCGAATGTAGAAGAGATAGAAATAGTTACACCAACTCCTGTTAGCGAGGATGTCTCCAGAGATATAGTCGAAAGGATCAAACAGCGTATTGGGCGTGAGTTGGCATATAAAAATTCTGAAGATGAATCGATAGTCGGTGGTGTACAAATTAAATTCGGATCACTTATACTCGACGGCAGTGTCGCCGGTAAAATAAAAGAGAAATCTTTAGAGGTACGCAAAGAGATAGAGGAGCAGGCTAATGTCTAAATCCGGTCGCATAAAATCTGATTTAGATGATATGACATCTTTAGTTGAAATAATCCAAATTTTAAAAGATGTTGCGTCTAATTCATTTTATGGTGCGGCAAAACGTAAAGCTAAATTTGAGGAGTTTGCGTTAGCTTTTACTGAATTTTTTAGAATGGTTAGTTTGTCGGAAGCGGTTAGTCCATTAGTTAAGAATGATATTGATAAAGTTGCTATTCTGGCTATCACATGGGAAGGTGGTTTTATGGCGGATTTGAACGCTAAGGTCATTAAAACTGCGCTTGGTGAGGGGGAAAAAATGAATGTTGTCGAATATCTTGTTTTGGGTCAGAAAGGTGCTGAGAAATTAGCTACCCTGACAGATAAGCCTATTTTTGTTGTAGAGAATGTAGTGGAATTAGGGGCATATAAGGCAGCGTTAGCTATTAAAGATCGGGTTATAGAGCGGGTTTTGAAAGGAGAGGTCGGGACTTTTTATGTTGTTTATCCCAGGGCCAAGAGTTTACAGTTTATAAAACCTAATATACAGAAATTGTTGCCGTCGGAGGAGTTAGGCTCTAAGCAAATGGAAATTAAAGATACTATAGAAAAAGTTATTGTTGAGTCTAACTATGATGATATTATTAATTATTTAGCAGATTTATGGATAACTTGCCGTATAGATGAGATGATAGAAGATTGTTCTATCGCTGCGTTTGCGGCACAAAGCCAGCAGTTGGAGTCTAGTTTGGAAAGGATGAAAAAAGATCAGAAAGGCTTGGTTATGAGCTTTCGTAAGGCTAAAAAATCGGATATCGATAAGAGTTTAAGAGAGGTTTTTACTTCAAAGATAATGGGCGGAGGCAGAAGATAAAATGGATAATGATGTATCGAATATTGTGAACGATAGTTCAGATAGCGAAGCAGCTGAGAAAAATACGGTAAAAACAGAGGAAAAGGATTATAAAATAACCGCGTCCGGCCGTATAATTTCCGTGCAGGGTCCGGTGGTTGATATTAAGTTCCCGTCAACTAAGAATATACCGGCTTTATATGATGTTTTGAAAGCAAAGACTTTTGACGGGCGTAATGTTGATCTTGAAGCAGTAGAACATTTAGTCGGGAACGTGGTTCGGTGTATTGCTTTATCGGATACTTTAAATTTACAAAAAAACTCTTTAGCACATGCGACGGGAGCGTCTATAACTATATCTGTTGGTGACGAAATGTTTGGCCGTATTGTTGATGTTTCGGGAAGACCGTTAGATAATAAACCGCCGGTTGTGACTGATAAACGTGTGCCTATAAGACATGCGTTAGAGAAGCCTCGCATAGATTTAGCGACTAACATTACAGAAAAGCCGCAGGTTCTTGAGACTGGAATAAAGATGATAGATTTATTGTTCCCTTTGGTTAAAGGGAGTAAAACCGGGATTTTAGGTGGGGCGGGTTGCGGCAAGACGGTAATAATTCTTGAATTAATAAATAACATAGTCGTTAAACATAGTGGCGCCTGTGTTTTTACCGGGATAGGTGAGCGGATACGGGAAGGTAACGAATTATATTATGAATTGGAAGAGCATGATCTGTTGGGTAAAGTAATGATGGCGTTTGGTCAGATGAATGAGCCGCCCGGCGCTCGGTTTGAAATTGTAAATACCGGGATAACTCTTGCTGAATATATACAGAGTAAGAACAAAGATGTTTTATTGTTCATGGATAATATTTTTCGGTTCATACAGGGTGGCCAGGAAGTTTCTATTTTGCTTGGGCGTGTCCCTTCGGAAACGGGCTATCAGCCTACAATGGCTTCGGAGGTGGGGTATGTGCAGGAAAGGATAAGGTCTATAAGAGGCGGCGGGTCGATCACGGCGATGCAGGCGGTTTATGTTCCTGCTGACGATATGACGGACCCTGCTGTAGTTACTATATACAGTTATTTAGATGCGTCTATTAAATTATCAAGGGATTTGGTCCAGAAAGGTTTTTATCCTGCTATAGACCCTATAGCCAGTACGAGTTCTAACCTTGATAGCAGGATTGTAGGCGAAAAACATTTCGAAGTAGCTCAGAAAGTTATTATGATGATCAATAAGTATAATCAATTGCATAAAATCGTACAGGTTATTGGAGTAGAAGAGCTTTCCAAACAGGATAGAAAAGATTATGAACGTGCGGAGAAAATATTGTATTATATGACCCAACCATTTACAGTAGGTGAAGTTTTTTCCGGAATTAAAGGTGAATATGTGCCGATAGAAGATACTGTTGAAGATTGTGACAAGATAATAAACGGTGAATATGATAAAAGAACGCCTAAAAATTTTTATATGATAGGTAAGGTTAAATAATTATGACGGGAGAAGATAAGGATATATTGAAATATTTACTATCTAACGATATAGTTTCATCTGAACTATTGGATAAAGCTGTTAAGTTTAGCGATGTTAATGGTATAAGTTTGACTGAGTCTTTGATCAAATCGAAATATATTCCGGAACAAGATATACTTAAATATGTCGCTGTCGCTTTGGGTATGGATTTTATAGATTTAAAAAACATAAATATTAAAGATGAGGTTGTTAAGAAAGTGCCGGCAAGGCTTGCGTTGCATTATGGGCTAATGCCTATAGGGTTAGAAGGTAAAAAACTTATAATGGCTTCCAAGTCTCCTATAGGAATAAAAGTTCAGGATGAGATACATTTTGCATTGGGATGTGAAATAAAAATAGTTCTGGCTTTACGTTCACAAATAGAAAAGATACTACGGACAAAATATGGGCTTGGTGCTGATACCGTTGAAAGATTATCCGGACTTAGTGATAATGTAAATGACGCGGGATATTTTAAATCTTTGTCTGAAGTGGATATAGAGGATTTAGATAAGCAGGCGGAGAATATTTCGGTAGTTCAGCTTGTTAATCAGATAATATTGGACGGATGTAATAAGCGTGCGACAGATATACATATAGAACCTTATCGCGGTAAACTTAGAATAAGATTCCGCATCGACGGGATATTGCAGGATCAGAATGTCCCGGCGCAAATGAATAATTTTTCTACGGCGATTTTTTCACGTATTAAAATCATGTCTAATCTGGATATTGTAGAGCATCGTGTGCCTCAGGATGGCAGGGCTGTGGTAAAAACCGGGGGGAAGGCTTTAGATTTGAGAGTTTCTGTCATGCCGACATCACATGGCGAAAGTGTAGTTATACGGATATTATCTACGAAAATGACTTTTGATCTTGATAAATTAGGTTTTTTGGAACATGATATAAAAATTATAGAAGAGCTTATTAAAGGGACAGGCGGTATTATTTTCCTTACAGGACCTACCGGTGCCGGTAAGACAACCACTCTTTATGCGTGCTTGAGCAAAGTAAACAAAAAAGAACGAAAAATTATTACCATAGAAGATCCTGTGGAATATGAGATGGAAAATGTTACTCAGATACAGGTAAATCCGGATGTGGGATTGACTTTCTCTGCAGGTTTGCGAAGTGTTTTGCGGCATGATCCTGATATTATAATGGTTGGTGAGGTAAGGGATAAGGAGACTGCTGAGATTGCAATAAGAGTCGCGCTTACCGGCCATTTGGTTTTTTCTACGCTACATACTAATGATGCGGTAACAGGTATAATGAGATTGGTAGATATAGGAATAGAACCATATTTGGTTGCTTCAAGTGTAGACGCATTTATCGCACAGCGATTGGTAAGAGTTATTTGCCCGGAATGTAAAGAAAAAGATACTTCTGTTGATTATGAAGCGATACATTCTATATTCTCCAAAATAGGTATTAACGTAGCAAAAACTAATATTTTTTATAAAGGTAAAGGTTGTGACAGTTGTGGTTTTACGGGGTTTTCCGGACGTACAGCATTATATGAGATATTAATCTTGAATGAGGATATTAAAAGAATGATAACAAAAAAAGCTTCCATTGACGATATTCGGAAAGCTGCATTAAAAAATGGTATGCGTACTCTTTTACATGATGGATGGGAGAAAATTCTCTCGGGTCAGACAACGGTTGAGGAAGTGTTGAATGTATGCCAGAACATAGGCTATAGCGTGAAAGCGGATAATACCGACGGGCATGCTGTGTTTTCGGGTTCCGATGTGAATAAAGACCTTTTAGATAATGATCAACGTATTTTTGCCAGAGCTTTTGAACAGGTGAGCATAAGTTATCGTGTAGTAACAAAAGGTGAAGGTAATATATTAAAACTTAATAAGAAAGAAGAGCGTGACGAATCTAAAAAGGAAGTAATATTGAGGGTTTCAACGGAGACTGTTTCGCCAGGAGATATTTCGGATAATAAATATAAAGTTGCTTTTGCGGTTACCAAGGATATTAGTGCGGGCGGGCTTTTATTTAATTCAGAATATTTTTTGCCTAAAGACACGGTTATAGAAATAAAAATATACTTTGAAAATGAGACGAACCCTATTTCATGTTTTGCCAAAGTAGTGCGGGCGCAAAGGTATCTTTCGGAGGGTTTTAAAATAGCAGTTTGTTATTTGGACATTTCTGGCCAAGACAGGAACAAGTTAAATAAGTTTATAAATAAATAAGGAAGGAACTTATAATGAAAACTTTTTTTTATGAAGCGAAAGACGGTCCTGACAAAAAAGTTTCCGGTAAAATTATTGCCAGTGATAAACAGGAGGCGGTAACCTTTCTTGAATCTAAAAATCTAACACCTATTATTGTTAAGGAAGAAGCCGCGCAAATTAAGGTTTCGGGAAGATTAAGAAATGCAAAAGTCAGGTTAAGAGATTTGATAATATTTTCCAAGCAGTTATCCGGCTTATTGAAATCCGGCGTACCTATATTACGGTCGATACATATTTTAAGTGAACAGACCGAAAATATTAAGTTAAAGCATATACTTGAGGATATTGCCGCTAAAGTTCAAAGCGGTATATCTTTTTCTTCGGCATTGTATCAGTATCCGAAAATCTTTTCACAGTTTTTTTGTGCAATGATAAAATCTGGCGAGGAGAGTGGTGCTTTGGATAAGACACTTTACCGGCTTTCAGGTTATTATGAAAAACGTGATGTTTTTGTGAATAAGGCCCGTTCAGCCATAATCTATCCAAGTCTAATATTAGCTGTAGGTTTTTTTACCGTAATATTTATTTTAACTGTTGTTATGCCTAAGATAATGCCTATTTTAATAGATTTAAATGCTAATATACATATATCTACTAAAATATTGTTGGGCGTTAGTTCTTTTCTTAAGAATACATGGCATTTATGGCTATTTTTCTTTTTTTTATTGGTTTTGATTCTAAATCGAGCATTAAAAAATGCATCATTTAGAGAGCATTTAGCATTGCTGAAAAATAAAATACCTTTAATAGGCCCGCTTATTTTCAAACTTGAACTTTCTCAATTTTTTAGAGCATTATCGGTTGTTTTAGAGGGGGGTATACCCATAGTGCGTGCTATAAATATAACAGTACCGATATTAAACAATCCGGTTTTAAGAAAAAGGATGTCTCTTTCTGCCGATTTATTGGAGAAAGGGGGTTCTTGGGGATATACGTTGAAAGAGGATAAGATATATCCGCCGATAGTGTATAATCTGATACTTATAGGAGAGGAGACGGGTAATGTTCGTGGTGCGTTAAGCGAGATATCGGATATTTTTGAATATGACATTGAGGAAAATATAAAAATAATAATAACTTTGCTTGAACCATGTCTTATACTTTTTGTTGGGTTGATAATCGGTTTTATTGTTATGGCGCTGTTGTTGCCTGTTTTTGAGTTGAATTTTATACAATAGATTAATTTTATGGAGGTTCTATATGAACAAAACCCAAAAAGCGTTTAGTTTGATAGAAATTTTGTTGGTAGTTGTTATTATGGTTTCGTTGTCGGCTATGGTTGTGCCTCGTCTTACAGGCCGGGCAGAGCGTGTAAAAGAAGGTATTGCGCGTACAGATATAAAAGTTAATATACCCACTGCGTTAAAATTATATGAATTAGATAATGGCACTTTCCCTACGACTCAGCAAGGGTTGGATTCTTTAGTTGAAAAAAGTATTTTGGCACCTATACCGTCTAATTGGAATGGGCCCTATATAGAGGGTGATACTTTTTTAGATCCGTGGGGTAATAAATACATATATAAATATCCAAGCGCACACGGTGAGGATTATGATTTATATTCGTTAGGCAAGACTGGCGAAGACGATGATTCAAATATAGTTAATTGGGAATAAAATATTACTGCAAAGAATGCGTAACAAAAAAGCTATTAGCATAATAGAGGTGTTGTTGGCGGTTTTCATATTTTCAATCTGCACGGTTTTATTTTTTCCGGTTTTTTTTTCCGGTATGTCGGCTATTTGCCATTTAAAAAATAGACTTAAGGCAGAGGCTTTAATAGACAAAGAGCTTTTTAGTGTAGAAAAAAAACTTTATTTTAAAAAATCCGGATTTCAAGAAGTTAAAACTGAAAAAAATGATATTTATATGATGGAGATTGACAGCATGGCAACTCCTGTTGATTCCTATGGCGCGTTATATAAAACGAAATTTAATATCTCATGGGATGAAGGGCGTACCGCAAAAACTATGAGATTGAACAGAAATATTTTTATTAATGCTTACAAAGAAATCGAAAAATAAGAAATCAATTACTTTGATAGAGCTTATAACGGCTATATCTTTAACTGCTTTAGCGGGAACGGCCGTTTATGGTCTTTTATCGAGTGGAGTGAAAGTTTGGGGAGCATATAATGAGATTAAAAATTATGGAGATGTAAGTATATTTTTTGAAAAAATAGGGATAGATATTGAAAATATAAATTTAGAGTGTGGCGATGTCTTTTATGGCAATAAATCCGGGTTTAGCGCCGTTTTTAATAATAATTTCGATTTTCTTCAACAGCCGTTGGTGAAAATAAAATATATATATATTCCTGAAAAAAGAAAAATAGTGAGGGAAGTTTATTATATTAAAGAGTCTGAACCCGTGTATGCAAGCACCATTCTTGAAGAGGTAGAGACTTTTGAAATAAAGTATTTTTCGTTGGATGATGGGTCGGACGATATTAATAGTTCTGATAGTTTGGAACAGAGTTTGCCTAACTATATTTATGTGAACATAGTAATCTCAAATGAGCAGTTTGGCAGGATTTTGAAGGTGATGGATTTATGAAAAACACCAAAGGCAGTTTATTGATTTTGGTATTATGGGTTTTTCTTTTTTTGAGCATTATGAGTGTTTTTGCCGGGTCGTTAGTCCATCAGCAGATAAAAGTTTTCAAAGAAACGGAGATAGACAGGGAGTTAATAAACATATCGGAATCGGGCATGGCATTTGTCAGAAATTTTGTGTTAAATTTAAATCTAGCAGGACAAAAAGTTTATGCGTTAAATGAAACTTGGGCAGACAGTGATAAGTTTAAAGGTTATGAAACAGGTAACGGGAAATTTTATTTATATCATGAACAGTTTGATAATAATCTTAAGATCAGCAGCAAAAAGAACGGATTAATAGATGAGAACCGCAAAGTAAATATAAATTATGCGTCTTTTGATGTATTAAGGCGGTTGTTTGTAGAGATAGGTGGCGCGAGCCAGGATATCGGCGAAGAGCTTGCGCGTATTGTAATTGATTTTCGTGATTCAGACTCCAATGTTTTTGGTCTGCAGGAAGAAACAGAAGAATATACATATTATTTACGAAGTAATGTAAAATATATTCCAGACAAAAAGTTTTTTTCAATAAAAGAGATATATTATTTACCTTATATAACGGCTGCGATCTATGAGAATATTAAAGATTTTATTACAGTTTATGGCTCAGGTAAGGTCAATATCAATACAGCATCTTTAAGCGTGTTGAAAGTTTTAGGCTTAGCAGACAGTGCGGCCGAAAAAGTGTCTTTTTTCAGGAGTGGTGCTGACATGAAAGAAGGTACTGCCGATGATAATGTTGTTTTTGGGCTTAACAATTTAATTGATAAAATAAATGCTGTAATAGCGCTTGACCCAGATGAGCAAAAGTCATTACATACTCTTGTAATTTCAAATAGATTGTGTGTCAATTCAGAGTATTTTATGGCTACGGGTATAAGTATATTGGAGAATGAAACAAGACATGGTAAAATTACATGTATTTTAGATAATTTCGGGGTAATAAAAGATAAAACAATAGTTTTTGTGAATAAGGAGAATCATGCCCTTTGAAATAGATAAAAACATAGCTTCCGCCAAGACTTTATTGGCGGTAGAGTTAGATTCGGCAAATCTTATAATATCCTATGGCAAAATGTCAAAAGATAAATTTGATTTAGAAAATATAGCTATTTTTGATATCACTCAAAATAATTCTGATGAGATAGCGCTTAAGATAAAACAGACAATTGCCGTATTTAAGATAAAAAACACACAGGTAGTTAATATAATACCTAATCAATATGTTATAACAAAGAATATAGAAATACCCTCTATTGATCCTAACGAAATAAAAGAGATAATTGATTTGCAGGCTGGACGGCATACCCCGTATTCAAGGAACGAGATAGTAATGGATTACTCGGAAATTGGAGTGATCCACGGACGGTATACGAAAGTTTTGTTAGCTATTGTCAAACGTGAAATAGTCGAAGAACGGGAAAAGATAATAAAGTCAGCCGGTCTTAAATTGGCGGGAGTCCTGCTCGGGGCAGAGTGTCTTGCGCAATTAATATTTGAAAAGTATAAAGAGCCGGATTCCGACATACCGGTATTTTTTGTCCATATTGGGGGGCAAAATATAGATTTTATAGCTGCTAAAAACGGCATATTGATATATTTGCGGACTGCCCAGATACCTTTGGACATTGTTTTGTCAAATAATCCGGAACAATCACAGCAGTTTGTTGCTGAGGTTAAAAAAACAATAGATCTATATTGCAGTGAAGAGTTGAGTAAACAACCCGAAAAGATATATTTTTCTGGACTTATTAATAAAGATATCATTGATAATGAGACATTAAAGGCGGGGCTTGAAGGTTTTAGACTGAGATATATTGACCGCAGCGATCTTTTTTATTTAAATAACGATACTATTAGTGTTTTATCGCAATATAGTGATGTTTCACCTTTTTATGTTTTTTCAGGGATGTTGACCAAGAATATAGCGCATTTGACACTTATCCCTGAAGATGTGAGGTTAAAGAATCAAATTACGAATAAAGCCAAAAAATTTACCATGATGGCAATATTATCCATGAGTATTTTAGTAATGTTGGCATTGTTTTTGGGTGTAAAAGCTTTTGTTAGGAATATTTACCTTGAAAAATTAACCAGCAGTTATAGGCAGGAGAATACGGAAGCGGAACGGTTAATGGCGATTGCGGATCGAACTGGTGTGATGAAACGTTTTCTAAACAAAAAAGGTGATCTTTTAACGACTATTGAGGAGATTTTTTTGATATTGCCGGAGGAAGTTTATTTAAATACACTTGATGTAAGAGAAGACGAAACTATAACTTTTACGGCGACTGCGGACAGTATGTCCAGGGTTTTTTCATTAGTCACGAATATAGAGAACAGCAAGTATTTTAAAAACGTTACCGTAGATTTTACTAAGAGCCGTGTAGTCAAGAATGGTGAGGTCGCGGATTTTGGATTAACTCTGAAAATAGAAAGGGACTTTGAAAAGTGAGTAACATGCTAAAAGCTTTTTTTTCGGGTTTATCGGATAAAGAAAAAAAGATTCTTTATATTGCGATGTCTTTTGTTTTTTTAGCGATGCTTGACAGATTAATATTCAGCCCTATCGCGGATCTTTCTAGAAACATAGAAGATCGAATATCCTCGCAAACCGATAGCATAAAGAAAAATTTTGCCGTTTTAAGATATAAAAATAAGATTTTACAAGAGGAAGAAGAATATTCTATTTTCTTTATTTCGGATGAAAGCACGCATGAAGAGCTAGTCGCGGAATTTCTAAGTGACGTTGAAAGCCTTGCGCAGAAGTCCGGTATACAGTTAACAAATATAAATCCTGTCAATGTCCAGGAAAATACCGATTCATTACAATATGACCTTTTGCTGGAATGTAACGGGGAGATGAACAAGTTAGTTGATTTTGTTTATTCTATAGATGCATCAGATAAACCTATTAGGGTAGTCGCTTGCCAGCTTATACCCAAGGACAGGCGGGAGTATAGTGTTAAGGCTATGATTACCGTTGTGAAAATATTGGTGTATCCATATGGTAAAGAAAGGACAATTATACCGGAAGAGATCCAAGCCGAATGAAAAAAGTACTAATATGTTTAATTTCTTTTTCTTTCTTCTTTTTAAATATAATTTGCGCTGAATCTATGCGTGAAGCCTATGGCGTAATAAAAGAAGCAGAAAGTCTAGCCAAACAAGGTGAATATAATAAAGCCGAGGAAAAAATTAAATATGTGCTTGAAAAAAATCCCGATATTTTTTTGGCGTATAATATGCTTGCTATAATATATACTCTTCAGGGCGGCCGTGAGAATGACGCGATAACAGTTTTAAAAAAATCTATTAGCCTAAACCCTAAACAACCGAAAGTTTATCATAGTCTCGGTGAACTTTATAACGCTTTGTTGATACCGGAAGAAGCGGTTTTTTATTTTAGGAAAGGTCTGACCTATGCTCCTGATGATTTTTCGATGAACTATAGTTTAGGTGTAACTTATTTTTTAGGGTTACATGATCTTGATAATGCGTTAGTTTATGCTAAAAAAGCACTTGATATGCGTCCTGAAAATACAAAATTGATATATATAAACGGTGTTCTAAATGTTTATGCACTTAATTTCCCTAGTGTATTGGAATATATAACTACGCTTAGATCTTTAGGTGATGAGAAATCTGCAGGCGCACTTGAGGCTGCGATAAAAGAACATAAGCCCGTTGTTATATCTCAAGAAGATATAAGCCAGGCTAATAGTTCTTCTGGCGCGGTCTTAAATACTAATTCTGACAATTCTGCCGTTATGATTGGTGAAACTTCTTCTGAATCTATAAATCAGGGTAAAATTCAAGTAACTAACCCTACTCAAGAAATAACCGGCCAGGGCCGTTTAACTGTTGAAACCCGTTTTAAACCTAAAGATTGATTTTCAAGAGTTAGATTTTTATTTCTAAGTATGTAATAAGCAAATTTATTTTACGGTCAAATATTGATATTTTATTTTCGTGATTTGCTGAATTTTATTTTATTTTATAAATTAGTATACGTGTTTTTATTTCAGGAGAATTTACTTCTGTTATTTTTTCAAAATGTTCGTATTCTTTTGTATCAGCATAAAATAGCTGGAATACGATGGAAGAGATTATCTCTTCGGAAGAAATGATACCTGTTATTTTTGAATTTTTATCTGTATCCAAAAATATGGAATAATTGTTATTTTCCAGGGCAGTGAAGTTATCTTTTTTAATTAACTTATTGTCATCTACAAAAAGTATGCTTTTAAAATATTCTTTTTCATTGTTTTTGTTCAGCCGTGACGCGGAGTATGTGTCGAGATCGATAATAATATTATTTTCTAATGTAACTATATTGTCCTCTCGTTTTATTTCTTTTATCGGTTTGTATATTCTTGTGATATCGGGCATTTTGGTATTCCAATATTTTGTATATATAAGAGCGGAAATATCATCTAAAAGATCATTATATATTAGTAAATATGCGGGAGATTTTTTTATAAAAATGGAGTTGAGGATAGAAGTAATTCTTTCTTCTGGTAAAGCATTTTTTCGCAATATGTTTTCAGCAGCAGATTGGTCTACTGCGGCTATATCTTTGATTATTTTTATGGCTTTTGTTTGAGAAGTTATGGTATTTTCCAATGTTTTTGTTACTGAATTTCCTGATGTCGCAAGCATATTGAAAATATTTCTTGCCCGCACTTCATCTTCGGATAGGAAAGCATATGCTATCCAGTATGCCTGCGGTACGTTCATTGTAGCGCCGTCTAATATAACTTGTCTATGTGCTATAGCCCGTATGAAATGTCCCGGTGCCCACCATGATTCAATAATTGCGTTTTTAGGAGTTGTTGCTTTTATGTTTATTAATATGTTTTCCCAGGCATAGTTGAATAATGTTTTTTGTCCGGTCGCGGCTATTTGAGCATAAAATAAAGAATAAAGTATAAAAAGTAAGAACAGTATATTTTTAAGATATGTTATTAAGTATCGTTTTGATTTGTATATCCGGGTGTTTAGTTTATTGATGATGTTATAAATTGAGTTTATCCCTATAGCGGCGCATATGGCATAGGGTGTTATGAATAATAGAGTGAATCGCTCTATCTTTAACGCGGGTATTATAAGAAAGATAAAAAATATTATAGGCGTAATATATAACGATTTTTGACTTTTCTTATATTTTACAGTTAAAGCCAAAAATCCTAGTAAGGAGATGCCGAAGGTCACAGGCCCGCCTAAAAGGTTTATGATTTTCCATAGAGAAGGCTGTTTCAATTCTTCAACGGTAGCAAAAATATTGGGCCAATTTGTTTTCTGGGGAGAAAAATAAGTATGTATTTTATCAAAGAAAGATGTCATTCCGGTATAAAATGGTCTATAGCCCAGAGTAATAGTTAACAAAAGGAATATAAGCAGTAAGATTAATATAAGCTCTTCATAGAGAGGCTGCAGCGGTTTTTTATTTAAAGACAATTGTATTATGTCTGATAGTAAGACTATAAGCACTAGTATGAGAAGAAAAAGCCAGCCATACCAGAAAAAAGAATATATACTTAAAAAAACAGCTATAAATACCGGCCATATAAGATTTTTAAAATTTGAAGTCAGTTTTAATGTAAAAAAGAATATAATTAACGGGAAAAGTAAATTATACGGATCGGTATCGTACCACCCGTATGCGCTTCTTTTTATGAAAAAGGGTAATAGCGCGGTTGAAAGCCCGGAGAGAAAAAGTATCCATTTGTTTTTTACGAAATAGCTGATGGAGATCATATAAAAGAACATAATAAAAACGAAAAGTATTAAAGGCAGAGAAGAAAGTGTTGGTATCAAGCATATGTTTTTATTTATTTTTAATATTAGCGAATATAACCATGCGCCGAGGAAAGGATGAAGCTCTATTTGACGTTTATGTCCGTACGGTGCCAGCATTAGGGGTTGTCTTATTTTTTTCCCGGAAAAATTAAATTTGTAATCTTTTTTTATCAAAATTCTTTTAGTTAGTTCGTAATAATGATATGAATCAACGCCTAACAAATATGGGTAAAATCTTTTTTTATTTGTTAAGCTTATTTTTTTTGCTGTTTCGTTCAGCTTATCTCCGGAATGCCTTAAGGCCTTTTTTGTTTTTTTGTTTAATATTCTGTTTTTTTGTTCCGCAGGGAGGTACCCATAATCATTTGCTATATTTTGAGCGATCCTGTTTCTAAGGGCTGTGTTGACGATCGTTTCTGAAAAATTATCGCTTTTAATTTCAGGTGTTACGGTTATCGGGTAGAGCCGGAAAAATATACCTGCGGAAATAATTATTATGTATAAAATAAAATATTTTATATACATATATTTATTTTTTATTAAAGGGCTGTTAAGCATTATTTTTCTTTAAATATTTTTATGTGTGTTTGTAATATAGAGTTATTTTCATCAATAACTTTTTTGAAACTTGATAATCCTGTGCCGTCAAAAAAGTATAATTTAAATAATACGGATTTCAGTATTTTTTCCGGCGCGGCTATGCATATTTTCTTTCCGTTTTGTTCAGATATTAAAACGGACAATTTAATAGTGCTATTTTCCATTATTTTTTCTTTAAGCACCCCATTCTCCTTATATATTATTTTTCTTGGTATTCCATATATCTTTTCTTCAGGTATTTCTATTTTAGCATTAAAGTTTTTATCCAAAAGTATCCCGTTCGGTGCTTTATAATTCCCATCCGGCATTAATTCCATAAAAGAAGGTTTTCCTATATAGACTTGCCCGGACGCGACTTCCCATAACATTTCAATACGTTTTTTTTCAGGAAGTCGTTTGTATTTCTTGAGTGTTTCTGCTTTATCAAAGTCCCAATTTGCTATTAAATATAAACCCAAGGGGCCGTCGGTAAGCTCATTGTATAAAAGCAAATACGATTCATTAGATTTTTCTGGGAAAAGTGTGTTTTTAATAATAGTTCTGTCGTTTTCGTTTAAATTTTTAAATAAAGAAAGGTTTATATCGTTTTTTTGCAAAGTAGTGTGAGTTAATTTCATCGCATCAACAAAAGGTAATTTTGTTATTTGGGATATTTTTTCTGCAGGCTCGAAGTTTGATGCGTTTATGACGCTGAGTATATTTAAAGCGAAAGTCTCATTATCAGTCATTAAAGCCGAAGCTATCCAATAACCCTGCGGTTTTTCCAATGTTGCGCCGTCGAAAGTCACTTTCCTGTCGGCGATGGCTTTGATGAAATGTCCCGGGCACCACCATGAGTTTATAATGGCATCGGTAGAGCTCAGCTTTTTAAGCTCTGTAAGGGATTGTTCCCAAACTTTGTTATATATGAAAGCCTGACCCAATGAAGCGTAATGAGCATTTATAAGGCATGTTATGACTATAACGGCCGCGAGTATATTATATAGCGGCCGGATATATTTACGTTTAGCAAAGTTCTTTATCATTATATCAAAAAACAATGTTATCATCAGAGCCATGGGTGTTATAAGAAAGAGTGTTAACCGTTCCATTTTTTGTGACGGCAGAAGGAACATAATAAAATAAATCAGTATAATATATCGTTTGTCTTGAGGTATGGAGCAGGCATGTTTTGTGTCAGCGACAAAGTTTTTGAGATTTTGGCGTGCATTTCTTCCATAGAAGAAACCATAGTTTTTAATTTTTATCTTATCAAAAAATAAATATAAAGGTATTGTTAATAGTGCCAGGATGATAAGGATATACCCTCCCGAGGAGATAATGAATTCATTTAGATTGAGTTTTCTGAGCTCGCCTACTGTAATAAACATATTAGGCCAGAGTATTTTGTTGGGCAAAGCGAAAGTTTTTGTTATGCGCAGGAAATCGTTTATCGTAGCGATAAACCCTTCTTGTGTTATGAGGATTACTGTGAAAAAGTAAAAAAATAATATAAAAAAAGATAAACGTTTTATAATTTTTTTTAACTTTTCGGGATTTTTAATCTCAACTATGATTTCCCATAAAAAAAATATAATCAGAACTATAGGGAAGAAGAGCCACCCCTGCCAGAAAAAATAATACAGCGCGCATAGTAACGCCAATAGGCATGGGAAAATCATATTTTTTTTATGTTTAATGGCTAAGAGAAAAAAGTAAAATAATATCAGAGGGAAGAGGATGTTATAAGGGTCTGTGTCGTACCATCCCCAGAAACTGCGTTTAATAAATGCAGGTATTGTCGCGAATGTCAAACTACCGATTATTATGGCGTTGTTTTCCAGTTTCAGCAGCTTACAGCTCAGTACGAAAACTATAAGACATAGCAGAAAAATCATAATTGGGAAAGCTGCGCAGCTCTCTTGAAGAGTTATTCCGTGATAAAAAAAAGACGATATTTTGTAAAAAAATGAACCGGCGTATGGATGAAATTCTATTTTTCGCCAGAACCCGTTAGGAGCCATCATTAACCGGTCATAGTAAGTTCCGTTTCTGAATTTTTCTGAATATTTCCCGTTTGTTACTATTTTTTCAGTAAGATAATAATAATAAAAGGGATCTGCGCCAAGTAAAAACGGTTTAAACAGCACTTTGTATACGTGTTTTTCCCGGTTTATTATGCTGTTTATTTTTTTTGAATTTTTTTCTGTAAATTGCTCAAGAGCTTTGTTAAAGATTTTCTTTTTATTTGTATTTTCGGAGGCAGTTGAGGTTAAATTTAGATTTTTTGAAAATTCTCGTTCAACTCGTTTATTAACTAATACTTTAGCTAATGTCCGGGCTTTGATTCCAGGTGTGATTGTTACGGGATAAAGCCTGAAGAAAACACCTATAAAGGCAATGATTAATATACATATAGCTAAAATTGTGTTTTTTTTGCAGCTCATCTTTTGTCTTTAATAGTTAAACATTTTTTTATTTGTAATATACAGGTTTTCTATATATTCTAACGAGTTTTTAACATTTTCCGGGATGATTATATCAGGGGTTATCCCCTCTGTACTTATTTTTTTTCCGTTAAAAAGGTAACTATCACCAGTTATAATTGCAAGCATTGAGCCATCATCAAAATTAAAAGTACCTTTTAGGAACGCGAACCCTGCGCTTTCGGAGGCGCCTATAATAATAGCTCTTTTATATGCTTGGAGTGTGCCCGCGAGTAGTTCTGCGGCACTTCCGCTTTTTTTATTTATAACTACGATAATATTGCCGGTATATTTTATTTTTGAGGCGGGAACAATAAGCCCAAATTCAGGTACGTTCTTTTTTTTGTAATAAAACAGATGCGATCCCTCAGGTAGAAAGAAACCCGACATTTCACGTACAGATAGGGGCGGACCGCCGGGATTATCGGTAAGGTCTAAAATAAGCAGTTTAATTTCTTTTTGGTTGATGTTTTTTATGTATTCTTTAAGATCATTGTGTGTCTCCTGATTGAACGAAGCTAGTTTTAAACATATAGCATTTGGTATTTTGACAGGTAGGTTGATGAGTGTCTCCTTGAAATATTTTTCACATAATACATTTATATTCCTGATTTCTCGTGTTAGATGCTCGGAATATTTAATATCCAAGGTTGTCTCCAATTGTACGTTTAACAGATTTTCGATTTCGGATATTGATAATGGAGCCAGTTCGATATTATTTATTGCCAGGATGATATCATTCTTTCTAAGGCCTTTTTTATATGCATTGCAGTGTTTTTGTACGTGGTTGACGAGAAAGCCTTTAGCCGGAGCTAATTCTCCGGTTATACCCAGATCGGGCTTGTATCCGTAAATTTTGTTAGAATAATCTTTGGCAATTTTAGGTGGTATAAAAGTAGAAAAATGATCTTCTCTGGTCTTTAACGCTTCGATCATAAGCCCGGCACCGCGTTGAGCAATAGTAGGAATAAAGGTTGATGTATCAATTTTATCTAGCACGGATGTTTTATAACGCTGAATATAGCGGAGGTAAGTATCTTGAGACACGGGCCTATAGTAATTATCACGCATAACGGAATATACGTCATCTAAGAAGTTCAGGTATTTTTGATAATTTTCTTCTTTTTCACTGTTATTATGGTTTGTTATTTTGGCATATACCATACAGGCTAAAAGCGAAACGATTAGTGCTAAGGTGGCAATTTTTTTATACATATATTAATGATATTCTTATAAGAATATCATTACTTGCCGGGCTAATCAAGACAATAAAAATCAGTTTTTAACCCGATATAAAAATATGGCTGACATTAGCAAGCTAAATAAGGTTAAAAATGACGGAACATTTAAAAACGCGGATATATTTATAATAAATAAGCTTATCAGTATTGACTTTTTTGATAATAAATTCATTTTCTTATTGAAAATTAAAGCTAATGTGCCGATTATCGCGCCTCCTAAAAACAAGGATTTACTTAATAATTCAAATATTTCTTTATTGCCGGTCCAAAATAAAGAATGGGTTAAAGCCAATTTTTTTATGAATAGTTGGCTTATAGGTATGAATATTGTTGAGTATATTAATAAAGTTAATTTATAGTTTGCGGTCAGAATATTGTTATTTCCTTTGCTCATAATAAAGGCAAAGATTCTGTATATTAACGCTGTGCAAAATAACAGCAAGCATATCGTATAAGGGTCAAATCTGAATTTACTTTTTTCTTTTGTTTTATTTAGATTTTTTATTTGTTCTTTTTTTATCATTAGTTGAACTAATATGCGCGCCGTTTGCGAGTTCGGCTCTATATCAGTTTTGTCAGGGACTTTAGACAATAATTCTTCGGGGAGAGTGAAATAATTTAAGCTATTTTGGTTTATAAAGGATTCCGGTAATTCTTCTGATTGAATTTTGTTTTTATCAATGTTTTTTGAATAGAATCTGTTTATTTTTTCGAAAGTATTTTTTTCTTCAAATAGAGTCCGGTAATCTTTAGTAAATATTGTAGGGTCGAACAGAATATAATTATTTTCGTATTTTAAATATAAAGTTGTATGCATATCTTCAGGTTTAAGAGTTTTGTTCTCGCTGTCATTGTTAACGTATCCGACAAGCATTATCGGGTGAAATCCCAGGAATTTCATATAAATATAGGTGTATGTTGATAAAACATCGCAGTCACATAGTAGTCTTTCACCGTTTGTTATTGTGTCGTTTAGCTGTTCATTCCAGGTAGTATCTTTTTTATAAGTTATGTTTTTAATACCCGTCTGATATCCAAAATAGCTGTTAAGTATTGCTGCGATAGTGGCAAGTCTTATATGTTCAGGATAGTTTTTGACTGCGTTTAGAAGATTTCTTATGTACTCAGGGATATCGCTGAACTCTTCCTGAAGGCCGTCTGTAGGATCTCTTGAATAATTTATACGGATAGGTTCGGCACGGTACATATTATAAGTTATTATTTTTGATTTTATATCGCCATTTTTGGTAAGCAGCGCCGTTTTGTCAATAGAGAAAGACATGTCAGGTGCATATTGCTCAATTGCCCAGCCGTCAAAAAGCAGGGGTAATTGTATGTTTTTCCCAGTGTTAGATAAGGCTAGTAACTCTGAAGGGATTGAAATGGATATAATTTGTCTATTTTTTTCTCCTTGCGGAAAAAATTCGACTTTGTTTGTTTTTTCAAAAATACCGTTATTAAGTCTGTCATAGGCGGCGCATATAAAAATATCGCCTTTTTCACTGCCGTTTATAAGAATATCTACCGGTGATATTTCATTACTTGCTACAACATTCTTGTTATTTTCGCGTTTGTCATTATCTTCTTGTGAAAATTCCACAGTTGCCGGAACAAAATAATCCTCAAAAGATAAAAGATTGTTTTGTGTATATTTAAGCGCGGTATTTTTGGCGGAATATTTCTTAATATTGTGTGTTTCAGTTGTATTTTCTTGTTTAGCGGTTGTTGTTTCAAAATCTATATTTATTTCCGGATTTGTTATTTTTTGTGGTTTTTTTATATTATTAGAGATCTTTTCCGGGACGTTTTCGGGAAATGCGGGTTTTTTTGATATATCTACAAAATCTATAGAATGTGTTATGTGGAATATAACTAAAGCTATTCCAACTATTATAAACATGAAAGTCAGTACATGCTGATGTGTTTTTTTATTTGCCGGTATATTTTGTATATTTTTCGGAGAAGAAAGTGCGGAAGTTATTTTTGCAATTTTAATAATTAGCAAGAAAGTCAGTAAGAAAATCACCATAACTGCTAATTCAAAGAGATTTACTGAGTTCATAATAGCATTATAAATTAATATAATGCAATGAGCAATAAAATTAGTTATTGAAAATATTAGATATTAGAGCTTTTTGATTTTTTCGTTTTATATATTCAGCTCTATTCCAGGGCTGTTAGGAATTATACTAAAAATTGTTTAACTCTACCTTATAGTTAATCTTTTTATGGCTTGTTTTTTTCCGTTTTGATTTATTTTCAGAGGAAAATTTATAATTTGCATTAAACTTCTTGTTATTTTTCCGCTATCTCAAAAATTTTTGTTTACGCAAAAAGTAACAAGGCTTTCAGGAGGTAATATTTTTGCGGATATGTTTTAAACCTTATAAAATGGGGCGTATCTGTTATAATATATATACAATTGTATCATTAAAATTTAGGTAGTGCAGAGGACGGTTGAGTATGAAAGCTTTGTTTTTTAGGGTGATGATATTAATTTTTTTAATTTGTTTTTGTGGATCAACCCGTTGCTATCCGTCTAAAGAAACAATTTTTAATTATAATGAGGAAGGTATTAAAAATCTTGGCAATGGAGATTATGCTGCCGCGATAGATAGTTTTAAG
>JAQVMQ010000058.1 GCA_028703535.1 Candidatus Omnitrophota bacterium
GTATTTTGGGAACTTCCAGGTTGTAGGGCTGCTTGATATTGTGCGCGGTATGAGTTTATCATTTACTTTAACACGGCCTGAATTCCACTCACCATCAACCGGTGTATAGTCTTCTTTTGCATGATCCCCATATGAGTAAAACCTTATATTGGCGCTGCTACAAGGCCCATAATTCGTACCAGTAACAGCTACTCCACGGCTGGAATCCGAAGCAAAAGGATAAGTATATTTATCATAAGATGTCGAATATGTGGGATATTTCACCCATCCGTTACCTGCCGCCGTAGGCGTATAACCATTAGGATGCGGCATAGATGACCCTGCAGATTTTATGTCACCAGCGAGAGAGATCTCATAGAAATCATAAAATCTCTGAGCATAAAGAGTCAAGCCGCCGTTTGCGTGTATTGAGCCCAACCCTTTACCATAGTATGCGGCTCCTGATGTTGGAAAATTACCCGGTGTAAAATAAAAATATGAGAACAGCGAAGCTTTGGAAACAAGTTTTCTTAATATTTTGGTCTCACCATTAACAGTTGCGCGTGATAAAATAACTGTGTCTTCACTATCATCTTTCGCTGGATATGTCTTTACCTCTATATTACCTAACGGATCGTTTATCACATATACACCCTCATCATTTATAGTCGTATTATTTAACGACCGTACGGGAGCTGACGCGGTCTGGATATTAGAATCCGCGTCAAGAGAATGCGTACGCCATGTCCAACCTGAAAGTTGAGATTCAATATAGGCATATTGCATACCTTTTTCCGCTAAATATAAAGCCTGCATAGAAGCTTCTTTATGTTTAAGATTATTTATTTGAGAATTGACACGCATGAAAATAACATTAGCTACCCCAAGGCATAATATAACAGTTATCAGCGTTATTATCAGTACTATACTTTTGCGTTTTCTCATCTTTTGCCTTTCACACCAATTATATAATATATACTCTTTCTAAACACTGATATTATATGAATTTTACATTTTTTTACATCTAGAATATTTACCTTTGATATCAGTTATTTCTCGGAGTGACAGACGTAACAAGTTTTTCAGTTATCGGTGTGCCGTTGAAATCACGTATAGCTATCAGCTCAATATCTATACGAACATTCGCGTTATCCGTTCTTACAAATTTTATTTCACTAAAATCGGTGCCAAAAACTTTAAAATTGAGTTTATTGGTTTTGGTCCTATCCCACATACTTCTCTCTAAATGGCCGTTTAATATAGCATACTTAAGAAAATTATAAGTTGTTTCACCGTCACCCCAATTTATATCTCCGTTTTTAAGCAATACCGCGCCGGTATTATCCGAACAGCCATTTGCCGTAGTACATACAGTAGGTATCTGAAAAAACATTTCATTCTCATCAATAATAGTACATCGCGTGCCTGAAGCCTGATACAAGTCATCTGTTATAATTTGCAACGCCAGTTGTAATTGTTGTTTTAAATCGATAATATTACCGATACGTGAAGAGTTGGTTTGCGTAGAAAAAAGATAACCTGTTATTCCGCCGAATAATACAAGTATGATACTCGCAGTTATAAGTGTTTCAGTTATTGTCATTGCGGAACGAAATCTTTTCATAATTTAATTAGTTATGGAAAACGATACAGATACCGGTGAGTCAAGTAGCCCGTTTCCGTTTATGTCTTCGCCCATATCAAGCCTTCCGTCCAAATCAATATCTTCCCCTACAATACGATTTTTATCTTTATATGAAATTGATAAAAAAACATCTTTCAGCCTATCAACACTTATAACATTAACTTTAATATAACCCGCTGCATCAGCAGGATCCAAATTGTCCGGTATAAAAGTCCCTGAAGATATCGTACTGTAACCGACATTATGCATAAGCTCCGCCTGCCGGCGCAGAGCTTCCCACGCGCTTTGGCGTTTATCAGTTAAAGTAAACAAGTTTAGCGAACCCGTATTAAGTGAAGTAATGCCAACCACCACTAAGGTAAATATAGCAAGACTTACACAAACCTCTATAAGTGTTAATGCTTTCATACATCAATATCATATATGAAGTTCAATCGTTTTACAAACATAAACTAATTTTTAGGACAAACTTCTTTGAACTTACAATTTTTGCAACGCCACGTTTCTTGTGTCACAGGGCATAATTTTATGTCTATTATATTATTAGCCGGGTCTGACAAGACTTCTTTCATGTCGGAAATACTTTTAAGCATATATTCCTGGACTTCGACTAACGGTACATTATTTATAAACTCTATTTGAGGCGCGTCTTCGTTTAAATATACCGGAACAATTTTTATGTTTTCAGGCTTCAGTTTCCATTTCCCTGACGCATATAAGATATATAAAGACAGCTGTAACGCATCTTTGTCAGATCTTTTCCCTGTCTTCCAATCATAAAGAACATAGTCATCACCGTCTTTTAACGCGAAATCCGGTACAGAATAGACTTCTATATCTTTAAAAATAAAGCTATCAAGAGAGTCAACTGAAAGGATATTATCCTTATTTATACTTCTAAGTTTGTCGGGAATACCTAACTTATAAAAATTTGTCAGGCTTTTGGTGACTTTTTGCAGCTTCTGTTTCAGTACATCCTGTTCAAGAGGCACGTTATAATAATGTTCAAACAAATTGAGGTTTTGTTTTACATTATCTTTCCAACCGCAACTCCTTGACTGCTCCCAAGTCTTTATAAGCATTTGTTTAGCTTTATTAAGAGCTTCTTCATATGTAATGCCTTGTTCTGTTTTCCACGGAAGAGTAATAAACGAACATTCAATAACCCATTTTATAACCTGATGGATAATATCACCTACCCATGCATCAATATTCCTGACATTTTTTAGTATATATATTTTTCGTGTCTGTTCGTCTGCAGCTTTTTCCCAGCCGCCCCAGGAAGCATAATAATTATAAAAATACGCTCGTTTGCAACCATTAAAAAGCTGTGACCGCGAAAAAGACCATGAAAACTTGTTTTTTAGTTTACCCATCAGATATAAAATGAAGATCTAACTTTATTTATTCCAAAAATTGTATTTCTTACCCAGCGCTGAATCTAATACCGTATGTTTATCAGGTACAAGCCTTAACGCCTCATGTATAGATTTATCAAACGTATATAATTCCACATGCTTACCAAACCGTTCCTTAACAACAGAGATAACTTCGGCAAAGTCCGAATCACCCGTAATAAGTGCGGCAATATCATAATGGTTCATTACGGCTTTATCAAACATATCGACAGCTATACGAACATCAAGGCCTTTTTGTACCCATCCGCCGTTGACTCTCACCAAACGTCCAAGCTTAATGTCAAAATAGGGTATAGTCAATTTCAATTGTTTGAAATATTCATTTTGTTCCTTGTATGTCTGCTCATTTTCAGATTTATTAAATGCCGCAGAATAGTAGTAGCATCTTATCAATTTTCGACGTCCGACTATCCATTTTATTATATTTTTCCAGTTAATATCTTTACGATTAACCCTTTTTCTTGATTCCGACGAATCTTTGATTTTCTGCACCACATATTCAGCATCAATAAAAATTATCATTCTATTCATTACATTATCACCTTTTTTAACTTACTAACGCCTATTTAATTTAGCCAACAGACGCAGTATCTCCATATAAAGCCATACAAGTGTCACCATCAATCCAAAAGCGGCATACCATTCCATATATTTAGGCGCATGCATCCCCGCGCCTTTCTCGATAAAATCGAAATCTAACACTAAATTTAACGCTGCTATAATAACAACAAAAACACTAAAACCTATCCCCATAATACCCGCGCTATGAATAAGCGGCATATTCCCTCCAAAGAAACCAAACACAAGGTCAATAAGATAATATATGCATATTCCACCAGTCGCCGCAAAGATACCTAATCTGAAATTCTCAGTAGCACGAATAAGCCTGGCGCGATAAGCAAACAATAATGCCGCCAGAGTTGTCATAGTCAAACCTATCGCCTGAAAAACTATACCAGGATACATCTTCTCAAAGTATATGGATATACCGCCCAGTGCTACTCCCTCACACAATGCATAAATCGGCGCAGTTACAGGCGCCCAATCTTTTTTGAATATAGTTAAAAAAGCAACTATCACAGCTGCTATGATAGCGGGTAATATAAGAGGTATAAAACGTGCCTGATTCATCCATATCCATGAGGCACTAATAAATGCAAGACCGACCAGTATAAAAGTTTTATTGACCGTACCATCAACGGTCATTATCCCGTTTGTATCAGATACCTCTCCAGAAAAAGTTTTATCGCTTAATGCCGGATTGCTCGTTCTCATATGGACGCCTCCTTCATCTATGAAATTGAAATATAAAGATCATATTTGTAGTAAATTATACCAAAAACATAATATTTGTCGAGCTAAAGTAAGCGTTAAAGAGAAAGTACACGAAAAAGTTCGTTGTTATTTTTAGCAGCTAAAGTACGTTCTCTATTTTCATCCGACATAAAAAAACTTGTAACATTAGCCATAAACTGCAAATAGGATTGAGGATATTCCTTCGGCGCAATAGTTAAGATAAATATCTTTGATGGTTGTTTATCCAAAGAGTCGAAATCCACACCATCTTTCTTTAAACCTACCGCACAAACAATCTTAGATACGGCAGAACTTTTAGCGTGCGGTAACGCTATCCCGTTCTGCATACCGGTAGACATAGTCATTTCCCGGTCAAAAACATCTTTTAAAACTATATCTCTATCTGAAAATTTAACCTGTCCTGATTTAATCAAAAGGTCTACAAGCTCGTTTATTATTACTTCTTTATTTATACCGTTAAGGTTAACCTCTAAAGCATTTACAGATATCTGAAACTTATGTGTATTTACCCCTGCATTCTTTGTCGTTTCCGTGCCAAATATCTTCTTCCCTATCGCATTAGTGTCAGTTAGACTTTGAAGCTGTTTCATTATCTTTTCCCACTCTGCGATTACTTCATAAAATACAGTATGCACAAACGCCTCATCATCGGCAGAGATATCAAATACTAGTTTGTCAGGATAATACTTCAATATTATAAAAGTTTGATTTTTACGTATTTGATATACCTGGTCATGTAAAGCAAGTAACGTAACATAAAATCCTTCATTTTCAAAAGCCAATACAACTTTACTTAAAATGAACTCCGACGTATCATCATTAGGCATAGAATAAACTATCTCTTTATGTTCAGCTTTCATTAAATTTTCTTTACGCAAAACAGAGCGGTTATCACCCAATAACCTCACAAGAAGCGGCGGAGTTATCAGGGTAGTTAAAAACGTCATGATTATCGCGATATTAAATGCTTCATTCTGTAAAACACCTAATGATAAACCGATGCCCGCAATAATCAAAGCTACTTCACCGCGAGGTATCATACCTACGCCAACGCGTAACGCTCCGCGTAAATTAAAATTCAAAAATAACGCAGGGACACTACACCCTAATATCTTACCTAAGACCGCAAGCAGGGTATATACTAACCCAAAAATTATTACCGGCAAAGATGTCATGGCGTTTACATTAACCAGCATCCCCATAACACAGAAGAAAACCGGTACAAGAAATTTTTTTATTGTAGCAAGATTATCTTGTATGATATATGAAATGTCTGTATTAGAAAGTGATAAGCCCATAATATAGGCACCGATTATCATAGCAAGTCCGGACCTTTCAAATATACCGGCAAGCAAAAGAGCTAAAGCCAGACTAAGTATTGACATTGTAGTCTTATCTTTAAATCTTTTAAGAAAATTGCTTATCTGTTTAGAAAAAATAAGTCCTAAAGTAGTAAATCCTAACCAAATTGCAAGCGCTCTGGAAGATATAGCGAAAATATTGCCCCAATCTACCCGTCCACTTTTTATTATACCTACAACAACCGCCAAAACAATTATACCCAAAACATCATCTATAACAGCACCTGACAAAATCGTAACACCTTCAGGCGAATCCAATTTACGCCGTTCAGAAAGTATATGCGCCGTTATACCGACAGATGTGGCCGTTGATATTACACCCAAAAACAAGGGCACCGGATCCATAAAAGACATCGGCGTTTGCAATACAATATTTGAAAACAATATACCGAGAATATCACCAAAGATAAAACTTATCAGAACCCCGCCTATACCGATTATTGAGCCTGCAAACGAAAATTTAAAAAATGTCTCGATATCGGTTTCAATTCCCACGAGAAAAAGTAAAATTATCGAGGCAACCGTAGTAAATCCGTATAACTCAGGTGAAATGGGGAAAGTCTGCTGTAAAGGGAACAGACCTCCGGGAAACCCCGGCATAGGCACACTACCCAAAAGATAAGGACCTATAATAGTTCCTGCGAGTATTTCGCCTAAAACTGTCGGCAATTTCAATTTCTTAAATACCTTGCCGCCAAGCCATGCCGCAAACAATATAATGCCCAACTGAAGAACAAGCAGGTCCATGCGTTCTATTATCCCGGCATGTGCCGGATCCTGCGTCTCTGAAGCATAACAAAAAGACACAGTATTAAACGCAATGAAAAGAAATAATGACTTAAAAAAATGTTTCATATAAGATTTATTAAAAAAGAATTTTATATCCCTTCAATCCTTTTGTCAATAGACTATACGCGCCACCGGGCAACTTATTTCTGCAGTGGACCAAGCTCCTTTTCAGGAGCTTTAATATTCAGCAGCTCCTCAATTTGATTTTGCCGTAAGATACCAAGCTCCTTAAGGGCTTCGCCTAAAAGTATACCTCTTTTC
>JAQVMQ010000016.1 GCA_028703535.1 Candidatus Omnitrophota bacterium
ATAGATTAAAGACCTTAAACAGCGAAGTCTCATTCTTAATATATAATAAAAACGTATTAACAGAGAAATTAAGAATTATTAAATTATTATATCATACTAGTATATATATCAACAGAAAATTAGCTTTCAGCCAACCAATCATTTAAAATCATATTGGAAAATAGGTTCCCACTCACTAAAAGCTAATTGCCAATAGCTATATATTGACATATACTGCCAAGCTATATAGACTATCCGCATGGGAATAGGCAAAATTTTTAATATAATCGAAAAAGAAACTAAAAACAAGCATTTACCCGTAGTTTCTTTTATTAAAATACAGGATAACAACCCTTTTAAAATCCTTGTTGCCGGAATGCTCTCTGCTCGTACAAATGACAAAATAACAAGTAAAGTATGCGAAAAATTATTCAAAAAAATAAATAATTTCAAATCATTATCCCGCCTTACTATCAAAGAAATAGAAAAAAATATTTATCCAGTAGGCTTTTATAAAACCAAAGCGGTACATTTAAAGAAATTGGCTGCCATGATAGAAAACGAATTTAACGGAAAAATACCAAAGTCAATAGAATTACTTACAAGACTCCCCGGCGTTGGCCGTAAAACAGCCAATCTCGTTATGACTGAAGCTTTTAATCTGCCCGCGATATGTGTTGATATTCATGTACACAGGATAACTAACCGTATCGGATACGTTAAAACGCCAAACCCCTTTCAAACAGAAATGATATTACGTGAAACTCTTCCTAAAAAATACTGGAAAAAAATTAACAGATTATTTGTTATGTTCGGTCAAAGTATATGCAGGCCCATTACACCCAAATGCAAGACATGTCCCATCGAAAAATACTGCATGAAGATCGGAGTCAAACTCTAAAAATAAGCATTTAAATATCAAATAGATCTGAAGATAGATACCGCTCACCCGTGTCAGGAAGAAACGCGACAATAGTCTTTCCTTTATTCTCTTCTTTTGATGCTGCCTTAATTGATGCCCACATGACCGCGCCGCTTGATATCCCCGCAAGTATACCTTCAAACTTTGCCAGTTCACGAGTCGTCTTTTTCGCGTCTTCGTCTTTAACTCTTAAAATTTCATCAATAAGCTCTCTCTGCAACACCTCCGGAACAAAACCCGCGCCTATCCCCTGTATGGCATGCTCACCCGGTAGGCCCCCTGATAAAACAGGCGAACCGTCCGGTTCGACTGCTATAATTTTAATTTTCGGATTAAATTCTTTAAGTTTTTGCGCAACACCCGTTATTGTCCCGCCTGTACCTACGCCAGCGATAAAAATATCCAACTTACCGTCAGTATCAGAAAGTATCTCCCGAGCAGTCGTTTCTCTATGGATTTGAGGATTTACAGGATTGCTGAATTGCCCTAATATCAAACTATTCGGCATATCGGCCGATAATTTCTGAGCTTTTTTTACCGCGCCGCCCATCCCTTGAGCTTTATCCGTAAGAACAACCTCAGCACCAAAAGCCGTAAAAAGTTTCTTTCTTTCTATGCTCATATTTTCAGGCATAGTAAGAATAAGTTTATACCCTTTAGCCGCGCATACAAACGCAAGCGCAATTCCTGTATTCCCGCTTGTAGGTTCAATTATTACTGTCTCTTTATTTATTTTACCTTCCTTTTCAGCCGCCGCTATCATAGCAAAGCCCACACGGTCCTTTGAGCTGGATAACGGATTAAAGGATTCTAATTTAGCTAACAAAGTCACATCTAAACCTTTTGTCATGTTATTTATTCTGACTAAGGGAGTATTACCTATTGTACCTGTTATATCATCGTATATTTTACCCATTCGATATGCTCCTTTATAATACTCTTTATTATATAATAAAATCTCTATTGATAAACCCGCAAATTAAAAATTAAATCTTACACCTACAAATACGTTTTTGTCCTTCTCCATCTGCCCAAATTCGGTTATATAATCTTCACCTACTGGAATATTAGCACCAATAGTAAACTCCCAATTATCATTAAATGCATAAGTTAATAAAGGCCTGAAATAAGCGTCTTTATCCGTAAACGAATAAAAAGTGAACATAGTCAATTTAAGATTTTGGTTTAATAATAACTTCGTTATACGCCACGTTAACAGATATCTGTGTTCATCCCAAAAATAATCCCACGAAGCCAAATTATCTATGTAATCAGCGTAGTCAAGTATCCGTTCATAATAAATCTGAAAACCCGTATTCAAATCTTTTGCCAGATCTTTATTATATCCGGCCATCACCTTGACCATCGAGTTTTGTATCAAGCGATTACTACCGCACGGGTCTTCTCTTGAATTCAAATATCCTGCTTCCACATTAGCTATACCGGACATAAAAGGTCCGCGCAGGCTAAAACCGTATACATCAAGCCGTTCATAATATAACTCTCGCGCCTGCTCATCTTTATAGCTCTTCGGACTTTTATCAAAACCTCTAAAAAAATAAAATGCTGCTTCATTACTCCCGAAATTCCTAGATGCCCGTAAAGCATATTCTGTATTAGATATATCATTTGAGGGATAAATCAACGCTCTGTCAGAATCCACGCCTGCTATACCCTGCTTAAAACTGTCAAAAAAAGATAACCTGTCGCCTTCGGCATGAGTATTCGGTTCGAAAAACGGTATAGCAACAATATCCAAGTTAACAATATCATTATAGAATGATAATTTAACGGCATCTGACGGTTGTTTTAAATATTCATCTTCACGACCCGCAAAAAAAGAAACATAATCCTTAGGGAACATATCGTTAATAAACAGATACTCTCCCGTACCCCATGTAAGTACCTGCCGGCCTGCTTTTACATCAAGATAATCAACTGGAGTGAATGAAAAATTGGCTTCCCGTAATTGCAAACCCGTCTTTCCGCCAAAATATTCATCTAAGACAAAATCTGATTTAAAATTAAAGACCATGCCCCAATCAGAAAGGAAATTATCAAAATCAAAAAAATAGTCTCCTTTTACCTGCAGTCTTTGCTCTGCTAGGCTATAGCTGTCGTGTTTAGTCTTATCATCGCTTAACTTAACCGCGTATCGGGTCTCTACAAACCCATGCATCCCGGAAAATCCGGCAAAAACTTTATTTATGGGACAAAGAAAAGATGCTAAAAATAAAATTATTATAAACCTATAAAACATATCAAAAATCTCTGGTAAACTTCAATTTAAAACCGAACGCATCGTCAATATCATATTCATCAATTTTATTGCCGTTTCTATCATATATATTGAATTCATGTTTAGAAATAATCTGCGGGCCAAATTCAATATGCATATTTTTATTAAAACTGTAATTCAGCATAAGCGCATAACCTATAAACTCATCCCTGAAATACCCTTTTTCTGATACTACGCTATGGTCAGAAAGTCTATAAAGATCTTTCACTATGTCAAACTTAAGATTTAAAGAAAGCCTGTCATTAAAATCGTATTTTAAATAAGTCTCCGGCACCCCCACATTTAAACTAAAGCCTCTATCATCACCGTCATCCCATAAAAATCCAAAAATAGGGCCAAGCTCTGTTTCCTCTATCTCATCATAGCTCAATAAAGTGCCAAGTATAATCCTAAACTTCGGTGAAAACTTATACGCGCCCAGCATCCCTAATCCGTACCCAAAGGAATTATTCACTTCATTTTCAAAACCTGAATCTATCTTAGTTAAAACCATATACATCCATTTTTCATCAATCTTCCCGCCATAGCGCATCATAAGATTTATTTTATGCAAACTCCCCCATGGATCATCCTTACTATTACCAAAAGATAAACTATCCGGATTTGTCCAGTTATAATCACTTAACGTATATCCGAATTTCAAAAAATCACATTCGACCCCCAATCTAGTGCTTATAATATCGACACTGGCAGAGGCCCCTTCAACATCCTGCCGCCCTAAAATAGAAGTTTCTATCGTGACATTGTCTGTTATAAAATCTTCTTGAACATCCGACTCTTGAGCAAAAGAAGGAACAGCGATAAGACAAAACAAAAACATAACAAAGATAAATATAACTTTTTTCATAAGTAACCCCCTTAAATGATATTAACAATCACCACTATATTTGTTATTATAATATAATTTCAAACATGTACAAACAAGTTAAAAAAAACAGAAAAGCCTAACTACACAAAGACTAAACTCTCCCGTTTCCCGCACCCCCTATACATTGTTGCGTTGAGCACTCCCGACATTATTATCTTTATTCCTTTTGAGAAGCATACAGGATAATTATTAACTACTAATAACAATACACGCATCGAGTTCCCGTCCGAGACGGGAACTCGGTTTTGCCTACAGCCGTATGAGGACTGCCACTTATCCCTGCTCTTGCAGCTTTAATCCACTTTCACTTTATTATTGTTTTTTGATTATTCCGCAGAATTTTTATTTTATTTTTTTAACGTTTTCAATACCCACATCATAGGACACCAATTGGTAAAAGCTGATTGTAAAAGATTTAAACCTATAAATACTGTAAACCACATCCATAACGGGCTGACAAAAATAGCCAACAATGATGTTATCAATACAAACAGACCCGCTGCACCTCTCAGCTTAGATTCACTGTTCATACACCCTCCTCTTTACTTAAAAAATTATTTAAGCCATTTAATAGGCGGCCTGCGCAAATATCTTTCGGTGAATATACTTTCATCAAGTCCCAGGTCATATTCTATTTCAGAAAATTCGGTTATAGTATATGCGTTATTTTCCATATCTATTGCCTTAGATTTTGTCACTGTCGGATAACCTGCTATATCTTTAATTTCTAATGCCTCTACTTTACGAATAAGCTTGCCCTCGGAATTATAATATGCAGCTTTTACAGGCATAAAGTTATTCTTATCTATATACACATCAAAATATGCAAACTCAACAGCTGACATGTCTTTAGGCATATTACGTACTTGATAAAATCCGTCCCCTTCCGATACAAGCTCGTGCTCATCAGAATCAAGAGAACGTCCTGATATATCCTCGTAAACAAAATTCGATCCGACAAAACTGGATCGCTTATCACTTGCCGCTATACGCCTTACCAGATCAAGCGCCGGAAGATAAAGCCATCTGTCATCATCTTTGTCCATATGTTTCCACACCATATATACCATACCGTTAACATCAGCCGGTTCTTTAAAATAAACATAAAACTTTTGTTCGCCTCCATCGGCGATATCGAAACGCAAGATTTTAAAAGTTTTATTTCTTGCTCTGCCCTGGCTGTCAACGATTGTCATGTTGACAAGTGCCGCCCCATCGCTTCCGTTATAATAAGCAACGTTATTAGCTTTAGACACTATCTCATTAACATCTGCCGCAAATATAGGAAATACCAAAAAAAATAAAATTAAAACTATTATAGAATAGATTACTTTTTTCATCCGCCACCGCCTTTTTTAAACATGCAAAGCTTAGACTTTGATAAACCGGAACATAAACCAGCCATAACCAAAAATACCGTAAACGAAGATATAAGTGAAATGTTCCACTTAACGCTCGTATATCCTCTTAAAATATATATCACCGAACAACCTATTATCAAAGATAAAACAATACACGCCTTACATCCGCAAAAAATACTGGGTTTATCGTCTTTGAAAATCTTATCAGAAAACGGCATTATCACAGCCGGCAATATCAAAAGCGTAGCAAAACCAGAAACAAACATAATCATGAACATGAAAAACCCTACTGTCTTATACGGCACAAGCGGCGCAAACAATAACGGCAAAAAGCCTATGGCAACAACCAAGGCATTCCTGATTATCGCACGGCCGGGAGCAGTAAACATAATCATTTGGGTTTTTTCCCAAGAGTTTGTCTGCAAAAATATCTCTTTCGCTCTTTGTATGAAATGTATCGCAAAATCTATGGATAACCCTAATGTCAACGCAGATAACACAGCAACGGGCATATCGTATTCTTTTCCGAAAAATCCAAGTAAACTGTAAATAAAGAGTATCGTTACTGTCAACGGTATCATTGATATACCGGCAAGCCATACCGAACGGAAAAGAAAAACCATAATAAAAAATACTATAATAAAACTACCTATAAAATTGAACAGCATACCTTTTACCATTTTATCCTGCCAAACAACATTAATATATGTCAGACCTGCCCAATCGTATTTCACCTTAAACGGCACCTGGTTTTCTCTAAAATATTCATCAACCTGTTTAACAACATCAGACATGACTCTGTTATCGCCTTCTTTAAGCTGTATCCAAATGTTCAATTTAGAATAGTCCGGCGTAACCATGTGCCACAAATCATCCGGTTTATGAGAGTTTTCATAAGAAATAAGACATTGCGAAACCGCGTTTTTTGTCTTAGGAATAACATAATATTTCTTGTCACCGCTCATCAATTCGTAATATACTTTTTTGACTACATCCGAAAGTGCCGTAACTTTACCGGCCTGTCCTTTCGCAAGAAGATAGCCCTTCAACCCTTCGACAAATTCGAGCATTTGCGGTTCTTTAAATATTTCTTTCGACACCCCCTGAGATTCCAAAATCAAATATGCCGTATAAGTACCGTCAAAGTGTTCATTTAAGATCTTATCCGCTATACGAATTTCATGACTTTTGCTAAACCATTTTACCGGGTTGTCGTTAACCTTTATCTTAGTTATTCCGTATATACTCAAACCCACTACCGCTATACTAAAAAAAACTATATATTTATACTTTGAATAAACAAATCGATTGAGAAAACCAAGAAAAATATCTGTTAGCCCTTTCTTACCCGAAGATTTGGCAAGATGTCCAAATCCGGATAAAGAGCCCTCTTTAACCAGAGAGATATAGGCCGGAATAAACGTTATTGTAAATAACCATGCAATAGCTATACCGAGAGCGACAAAAACACCAAAAACCTGCACCGGCGGTATAGGCGAAAAAGACAAAGAGAAAAATCCCATAATAGATGTTAATGAAGTAAAAAGCATAGGCACAAAAAGTTCATCCATAACGTAAAGAATAGTTTTCTTTTTATCATTGAACTGCGGGTATTTGTCAAAAAACTCACTTAATATATGCACAGAGTCCAAAACAGCTATAGGCATCAAAAATATAGGTATCATAGAACTCATAATATGCACAGGGAACCCTAACGCTATTAAAAGTCCCATGGTTATTACAATAGTCGAAACAGCTAATATCATCGGAGGGATTATCATTCTGATATTTCTAAAGAAATAAAACATTAAAATGAAAATTATTAAACCTGCAAGCGGTGCCGAAATCGCCATTTGCTTAAACATCTCCGCGCCGAAAGTATCCTCAGCGACCGGCAAGCCAGTTATATAATATTTCTCATTACCCGTAATATCTGAAAGCATATTACGTATCTCATTTGATATACGATAACTCATATCCTTTCTTTCAATAGGCACATAAAGACACAACGCTTTGGCGTCCTGCGAAAGTATCGTACCTTTAAACATTGGGTTATCCAACATCTCCTCACGTATCAGGTCTGCCTCAGATTGGGTCGTTATAGGCTTCTTCATCAGCCATTCGAATACAACTTCGCCGATACCGCCCTGACGTATATTATCTTTAGTAGAGGGTGAAATTATTTCTTTAGATATAACGCCGTTGATATTTTTTATTTTATTGGTTATATCATAAACCTTATTTAAAGTTTCAACTGTAAAAACACCGTCGGCACTTTTTTCATTCACAACACCCAAAACTATAAAATCATACAATCCAAACTCTTTTTTTACTTCATGATGGAATGTTCTTACAAATTCTTTTTCCGAAAGCATATTCTCCGGATCAGTATCGACTTTTATGGAAGGAATCTTAATCAAAGCAGAAAAAATCAGTACTACAAGCAGGGAAATTATAACTTTTGGCTTATTAACAGAAAATTCAATAAGTTTTTTAAACATATACAATTCCTAAAAAATTAAATGCCAACATTGCCAGCCACTAACTAAATTTAATTTAAAGATATAAAAACACTTCCAGCTATTAACCAATTGCTATAGTTAAATATATACTCTAAAAAAGGTTTTTATCAAGAAAAACATAAAGCTCCGTAAATTATTCTTTACTCTCAACATGTTCAGCCTCATCTATTATTTTTTGTTCAACTGCTTTTTGGACATTCTCTCCGGCCAATATTTTTTCTTCGCCGTTAAAAACCCAGGAAAGATACAAACTTTCTTCATCCAGCACCTCCGATTCTTTAGGCACGACAAAAGCAATAAAACAATAGCCCTCGCTCTCTTCACCTTTAACAGCCAAAGTAAGCTCAACAGCAACTCCGCCGGGAAGATTGACAAGCCTGTTAATAGCATACGATTTGGGAGTAATGCTTAATATACTACCCACATCAGCCGCTATGGCCTGGTCTTTCTTTAAATATTCCTGTGCCATTAAAAACTGCAAAGGCATCTTCTTTTCAGCCCATGCCGCACGTTTAACCGCGTCCGCGTTATTAGGAAAAGAAAAATCTTTAGACTTAACAACAAGCAAAGGCATCACAAGAAAAATAATACCGATAACTGTTATAATGAAAATTGATTTTCTATTTTTATGGATTCTCATCTCTATAAAACCAGCAAGCCACCCGCCCAATATTAAAAAAAACACGGTAACTGATTGTGTAAAAATATATGATCTTAGCAGGTCTCTTATCACCGAAAAAGATGTTAACAAATGAATAAGCACCGATCCTACGAATAAAGATAACGCCGCACCTATAATAATAAATAACGGCACCGAATCCTTCTCTTCTTTGGAAAAAAACCAAAATATACTAAGGCATATAAATACACCGAAAAATAACTGGCACATACTGATCACAATATAATCAGTAAACTGAGTGTACATACCGAAAACTCCCTGTATATAAGAAGGCTGGAAAACGGGGATATAAATCAATAACACCGAAAATATTATACCGAATAAAACAGAAAGAGATATCTTCAAAAACCTTTTTACATTCTTTTTAGCAAAAAAAACTAAAAACAAATCCCATATTTTTCTCATTACTTTATTCATTTCTGTTTCTCCTATATTATTCATCTTTACTCGAATCCATATAATCCTCTATTTTCATTATCAACTTTGAAATATCCTCTTTAAACGTCTCCGGTAAAACATTAAGAACTTCTATATCTCGTTTCAGCCCTTTTAGAAGAAACAATGTACGGCCTATTATCCTGTCATCCTGCTTTTGTTTCTCATCAGCCGGGTCATTGATTTTACGTTGTTTTATTAACTGTGTAATATCTTTTTTAACTGCACCTACATCTTTAGATTCGTTTAAAATATCATTTTTTATAGTTTGATAATTTTCATCATCCAATTTATCATGAGCTTTTTTCAGCGTCAATACTGATTCGAAACTGGGCGCTTTGGTATCATTTTGCCTATCGTCTTCTTCTGCATTGCCTAAAACATATTTCGGCGCTTCTTTTTTAAGAAAATCATAAGTTTGTATTAGTTTGACCGCCGTGTGTCTGCTCACATTCACTTCTGTATTTGTATATTCTTCAAATTTAGAATAGCCCCACTGCTTATACAATTTATTCTGATGTACTATTTGCAAGGTATGCGCAAGATTACGCCAAGAAAGTTTAAAATCACGCGTATATCGCAAAACCTTCTCGCGTACTTCTTCCGGCTGCCAAGTCCCTGCATCATTATTCAACCCGCCGGGTTGTGAAACCTTTTGTAATAAAAAACCGCCCTCTTCTTTAACTATTTCCATTTTAGCCCTTTCATCCGACTTATTGTTTATTATTATAATCAATACATTTTTGAACGATAAAACTATTCATGTCCTTAAGAATATTTCTTATAGCCGAAATATCCTCATCATTCAATTTTGTTTTATCCATAGTAGTACGAAAAAGATAATCAATCCCCGACATTTCTATAATATTAATGCTTTTCTCTATTGCCGAAAGATCCACTGATACCCCGCTTAACAAATCATATTTATTAAAAGGCGCTTTAATATCCATCGCGATAAAATCCACAAGTTTATTTTTTGATATAAACTCCAGCATCTCAGGGTTTGTACCGTTAGTATCCAATTTGACTTTAAAACCAAGCGCTTTGACTTTCGCGATAAAGTCCGGTAAATCATCATGAAGTGTAGGCTCACCACCCGTAATAACAACACCTTCCAGCTTTTCTATGCGCGTATTAAGAAAATCGAAAACATCTTTCTCGCTTATACGTTCACAAAAAAGTTCCGGATAAACAAGTTCGGGATTATGGCAATACGGACAGCGTAAATTACACCCCTGAGTAAACACTATACATGACACATGTCCCGGATAATCTATAAGCGAAGTCTTCTGCAAACCGCCTATTATCATACTTCAATGAATTTGCGTATACTGAACTCCGCTTTCTTGCCGACATTCCACTGGCGAATAGGCCGTAGATAACCTACAACACGTGAAAAGACCTCACAAGTATTGCCGCATTTAGGACATTCATGTTTTTCTCCCGGTATATACCCGCATGTCTGACAAACACTAAAAGTTGGTGTAATAGAAAAATAAGGCAACTTATAACTCTGACAAATCTTACGGATTAAACCTCTTAACGCTTTAGTGTCTTTTACCCGTTCACCAACATAAAGATGTAAGACAGTCCCGCCTGTATATTTAGATTGAAGCTCATCCTGTAAGTCCAGCATTTCAAACAAATCGCTGGTATAATTTACCGGAAGCTGAGAAGAATTAGTGTAAATAGGCGCACCGCCGTCAACATCGGTTTTGTTAGCACATTTGATATTAGGAAACCATTCTTTATCTAATTTTGCCAACCGATATCCAGTCCCTTCGGCAGGTGTAGCTTCCAAATTATAATTATTGCCTGTCTCCTCCTGAAATTTAGTAAGCTTATCACGCATATAATCTAAAACTTTTTGAGCGAAGATATTACCTTGATCACCGGCAAGGTTAACACCCAACAAATTCATGACCGCTTCATTCATACCTATCAAACCAATAGTAGAAAAATGATTTTTCCAATAACAATTGAAGCGTTTATATATATTGCGCAAATAGAACTTCATATATGGATATAATCCGTCTTGCGTAAGTTTCTCAAGGACTTTACGTTTCATCTCAAGACTTTCACGCGCAGTCTCCATGACATTATTTAAAAGCTGAAAAAACTCTTCCTCATTTTTAGCCAGATAGCCGAGACGAACCATATTTATCGTTACTACACCAACAGAACCCGTCAACGGTGACGCGCCAAATAAACCGCCGCCGCGGCGTCTTAACTCGCGGTTATCTATACGCAAACGGCAACACATACTGCGTGCATCTTCAGGATTCATGTCAGAATTAACAAAATTAGCGAAATAAGGTATCCCGTATTTTGCCGTCACTTCCCACAATAAAGCCAATGTCTCATTATCCCAATCAAAATCACGGCTTATATTATAGGTTGGTATCGGGAAAGTAAAAACTCGCCCCTTAGCATCACCTTCAAGCATGACTTCCAAGAAAGCTTTATTGAACATATCAAGTTCTTTCTGGAATTCTTTATATGTTTTGTCCTGAGGCTTCCCGCCTATTATTACACATTCGTTTGCATAATAAGACGGGACATTTAAATCAAACGTAATATTAGTAAAAGGTGTCTGAAAGCCGACACGGGTAGGAACATTTATATTAAATAAAAACTCCTGCAGCGCCTGTTTAACTTGTTCATAATTCAAATTATCATAATGAATAAACGGAGCAAGCAAAGTATCAAAATTTGAAAAAGCCTGAGCACCTGCAGCTTCTCCCTGTAACGTATAAAAGAAATTAACTATCTGGCCTAACGCCGTACGTAAATGTTTAGCCGGACGTGATTCTATCTTTCCAACCGCGCCCTGAAAGCCCTGGGTAAGTAAATCCTGCAAATCCCAGCCTACACAATAAGCACTTAATGAACTAAGATCATGTATATGCATATCCCCATTAATATGAGCATCCCGAATTTTTTTTGTATAAACTTTATTAAGCCAGTACATCTTACTTATTTCAGACGAAACGTAATTATTGAGACCCTGAAGCGAATAACTCATGTTACTGTTCTCATTAACCTGCCAATCAAGTTTAAGAAGATACTGATCCATAAGATCAACGTTGAATCTAGAACTTATCTCACGAATACGTGAATGCTGATCGCGGTATATAACATACGCTTTCGCAGTTTTTTTATACGGCGAGGCCAACAAAACTTCCTCTACAATATCCTGAAGCTCTTCAACCGTAGGAACCCTGTCTGAAACAAGATGCTGTACTAAATTTAAAACTTTAATAGTAAGACGACGTGCAACTTTCTCATCAAATTCACCTGTTGCTTCACCAGCTTTTTTAATAGCAATGACTATTTTCTGAGGTGTAAAACTTTCTTCCGTCCCGTTTCTTTTGAGAATCTTCTCAAACCCAATGTAACTGCTTTCCATAACCCCCTCCATAAGTTAATCTTGCGCTGCTATACTCCTAATCCCCCCGAAAAAGAATAGTATATAAATACGCGTCGACTCAAAAATACGATTAAATTTAATAAGAACCTAAATCTATTATAGCACTATATATAGTATGTCAAATTTATTTTACCTCCAGATATTGTTATTTTTCGTTTCCCCTTGAAAACAAAGGAGTTGCGAGAATTAAAAAAGATCTGTCAAGATTTTTATTGTTTTTAGGTGTTTTTCAATAACCGGAAAAAGACTTTAAAAATATAAGTTTTTTACGTCATAGTCATTTTACAAAAAATTTTTATAAAAAAATTAAGTTGATATCCCAAAATATCAAATCAAGGTCGAACTTGACCTTTCCAATACATTACACATATCGCCGATATATCGCACTACGCTTATACTATAGACATTCAATCTAATACCGGCATCGCAACAACTTAGCGCTGCATATTAGGGCTTGTATCATATTTGTTATACCAATCTTACTATTATAAAAAATATGAATTTTTTGAATTATTTTTTCTTTTTCCCTGAAGATACCTTTAATGCAGCACTAATAAAATCTGCAAATAAAGGATGCGCTTTATCCGGTTTAGATTTGAATTCCGGATGAAACTGGCAAGCAACATACCAAGGATGTTTTTTTAGTTCTACTATTTCAACCAATTCTCTTTCAGGATTTATTCCTGAAAATATCATACCCTTCTTTTTTAGCTCTTCCATAAAAGTATTATTAAATTCATATCTATGTCTATGCCGCTCACTTATTACTTCGTTTTTATAAGCGTTATACGCTTTGGTCTTCTGCTGTATCTTACACTTATACGCGCCAAGCCGCATGGTCGCGCCTTTGTCTTTTATATTTTTTTGCTCCTCTATTAAATTTATCACAGGGAATTCAGTCATCTTATTAAACTCACTTGAGTTGGCATCATCCATTTTACAAACACCGCGCGCAAACTCTATAACTGCGGTTTGCATGCCCAAACAAATCCCTAAAAACGGTATGTTATTTACTCTGGCATATCTTGCAGCTTTGATTTTGCCTTCTATCCCGCGCGAGCCGAACCCTCCCGGTATCAAGATACCTTTAACATCTTTAAGATACTTCAACGGACCGAATTTTTCGATATCTTCGGAATCTACTTTAGCTATGCTTAACTTAACATCATTTGCTATAGCACCATGAGCCAGCGCTTCATAAATAGACTTATACGCATCCTGCAGTGTTATATATTTACCTACAACGGCTATCTTGATTTCCTTTTTAGGCTTCTTCTGTTTATTTACTACACGGCGTTTCCAATCCAATAACGGAGTATCGTTATATCTTAATTTCAACAACCTGGATATAAGTTTCCCCAAACCTTCCTTCTGAAAATTCAAGGGCACCTCATAAATGCTTTTAGCATCAACCGCAGTTATTACCGCGTCTTTATCTACATTACAAAACAATGCTATTTTCTCACAAGCATCTTTCGGTAATTTTTTTTCTGCACGGCATAGTATTATATCCGGCATTATGCCTATCTCACGCAGACGGCCCACACTATGCTGTGTCGGTTTAGTTTTTATTTCACCAGCCGATTTTATATAAGGCACTAACGTTACATGAACATTAATCGCATAGTCACGGCCCACATCTATTCTGAACTGTCTTATAGCTTCCAAGAAAGGCAGACTTTCTATATCACCTACTGTCCCGCCTATTTCAACTATTACGACATCTACTTTAGATTGTTCCGCGCCTCTATGAATGCCGTTTTTTATTTCATCCGTTATATGAGGTATTACCTGAACGGTTTTACCCAAATAATCACCACGACGTTCACGGGTTATAACCGAATGATAGACTTTACCTGTAGTTATATTATTATTTTTTGTAAATTTCGCGTTAGTAAATCTTTCATAATGGCCAAGATCAAGATCAGTTTCCGCACCGTCATCCGTAACATAAACCTCGCCGTGCTGAAAAGGATTCATCGTGCCCGGATCCACATTAATGTACGGATCACATTTGATTATCGTAACCGTCAGCCCCGAAGATTCAAGCATTTTACCGATAGAAGCTGCCGCTATACCTTTACCCAGACTTGAGACTACACCACCTGTCACGAAAATATATTTAGACATCTGTCTTGCCCCCTTGTTGATTTAAATAAAAACTAATATACATATATAACAATTACTCAACAGTAACACTTTTAGCCAAATTACGCGGTTTGTCAACATCAAAACCTTTTAACACCGCGACATAATAAGCAAACATCTGTAATACAACAGTTGTCAGTAACGGCGCATAAACATTGTTTGTTTTAGATATGAAAACTGTTTCTTTCGTAAATTCCGTCATCCTTCTATTGCCCTCAGTAGCAATAACAATAATTTTTCCTTTTCTTGCCAATATCTCTTGTATATTAGATAAAACTTTGTCGAAAACAAAAGAATCGTTAGCTATACACACAACCGCGCGATATTCATCTATTAAAGCTATCGGGCCATGTTTCATTTCACCGGAAGCATAGCCTTCAGCGGGAATATATGATATCTCTTTTAATTTCAAAGCACCCTCCAGCGCTATAGGGTAATTAATGTTCCGCCCTAAAAATAGAAACGCGCCAAAATTTAAATATTTTTTTGCTATAGCGTTTATCTTTCGCGATTGTTTGAATATTTCTTTTTGCTGGTTAGGTATTTTTTTGAAAATATTCAATTCGGACGTAAGCCTGGTTTTTGAGAAAATGCCTTTTTCCTGAGCAAAGAATAATCCTAACAAATACATAACTGTTATCTGGGCAGTAAACGCTTTTGTCGAAGCCACGCTTATTTCAGGCCCGGCGTTCGTATATACTGTAGCGGAAGACTCACGGGTAAGAGTTGAACCTAACACATTACATACTGCCAATATCGGAACTTTATGTTTTTTTATCTCTCGCACCGCGGCTATGGTATCTGCCGTTTCCCCTGATTGACTTATTGCTATAAATAAGGTGTCGTCTTTTATTATAGGATTACGATAACGAAATTCACTGCCGACATCGACATTTACAGGTATACGGGCAAATTCTTCAATTATATATTTGGCAACTAGGCCCGAATGATATGCCGTACCGCAAGCTACTATGGTTATTTCTTTTATATTTTTAATATCCAGCCCGGAAATATCAAAATGTATTTTATCTGATGAAGTTATATGCCCTGCTAATATATTAGAAACAACTTTAGGCTGTTCATATATTTCTTTTAACATAAAATGCTTGAAACCGGTTTTCTGGGCCTGTTCAATTGTATAGTTTATTTTTACAGGCAGATGTTTATCATGCGGCTTAGAATTTAAAAATTCGATCCTTTCAGGAGAGATCACCGCTAACTCTTTATCCTGTAAATATATAACTTTATTCGTATATTTAAGTATGGCCGACACATCCGAAGCCATAAAATTCTCATGCACGCCTATCCCTATAACAAGAGGCGAATCATGACGCATAGCAATGATTTTTTCAGGTGAATCACTTAAAATAACCCCTATAGCATACGAACCGGTTATGTCTTCTGCAGCTTTTAAAATAGCTTTCTCTATAGCCATCTTTTCATAATAATGGCCTATAAGCACGGCAAGGACTTCCGTATCGGTATCCGATTTAAAAGTATAACCCTTTTCTAAGAGCTTATCTTTTATATCAATATAATTTTCGATAATACCATTATGTACAACTGCTATCCTACCTGAGCTGTCAAAATGAGGATGAGCATTTAATGATGACGGTTTACCATGCGTTGCCCAGCGCGTATGCGCTATACCGGCCTGTGCGTTAATTTTTCTGGTGCTTGCTTTCTTTTTTAGATCGGCTATGCGGCCCTTGCATTTTATTACTGAAAGCCTATTGCCGGCTGTAAAAGCTATCCCCGCAGAATCGTATCCCCGGTATTCCAGACTCTCAAGACAATTTATAATTATATTATAAACACTTCTACCGCCTGTATATCCTGATATACCGCACATATAAATTTACCTATTTTTTTCTAATATATATTTAGACGCCCTCTTAGGTAGTTTTACCGGATAATTTTTACTAAAACATGCCGTACAAAAATTATCTTTAGGTAAACATATAGATTTAAGCATCCCATCGAGACTTAAATAATGCAAACTGTCTAATCCAATATATTGACGTATTTCCTCTACTGTACGTTTAGCCGCAATAAGTTCTTTTTTTGTAGGGAAATCTATACCATAAAAACACGGTGAAATTATCGGAGGACAACTTACACCCATGTGCACTTCTTTAGCACCGGACTCTCTCAATGTTTTAACACGCGCCCTGCATGTTGTACCACGCACTATAGAATCTTCTATGACCATAACACGTTTACCTTTAAGCACAGGCCGAACGGGATTAAGTTTCACTCTGACACGAAAATCCCGTACTCCTTGTTCAGGCTGAATAAATGTCCTGCCTACATAGTGGTTCCTTATCATCCCGCCCTCATAAGGAATATTAGATTCTTCTGAATACCCCAAAGCCGCGCAATTTCCTGAATCAGGTATCGGCATAACAAGATCACATTTAACATTATATTCACGCGCTAACTGACGGCCAAGTTCTTTGCGTGTAAGATAAACATTAGCGCCAAAGACTAAGCTATCAGGCCGTGAAAAATATATATGTTCAAATATACAACTCGCCTGGCGCGTCTTTTCAAAAGGTTTTACCGATTCAATCTTATTCTTATTTATAAATAAGATCTCGCCCGGCTCTATGTCACGTATAAATTCGGCCTGTATAAGATCAAACGCGCAACTCTCACTTGCTATGACATAACTGCCGTCAAGTTTACCGAGACATAACGGTCTCAACCCGTATGTATCTCTGGCACCTATCATAGTATCATTAAATATCATTACTAAAGAAAACGCGCCTTTCAATTTCGATAAAGCGTCAATAACATTTTCGCGGCGAGGTTCCGCTGATCTTGTCAAAAGATGAGCTATGACCTCTGAATCCATAGTAGTTTGAAAAATAGCACCGCGTTCCTCCAAAATATCACGCAGCTCAAAGGCGTTCGTAAGATTACCGTTATGTGCTATCGCAATATGTCCTTTTTTATGGTAAACAATAAACGGCTGCATATTTTTATGATGACTGGAACCTGTCGTAGAATAACGAACATGCCCCACTGCCATGTTCCCTTTTAATGAATTTATTATCTTTTCAGAAAAAACGTCATTTAATAAACCCATCCCTTTATGATAAGTTATCTTGCTGCCATTGCTTGAGGCGATACCAGCACTTTCTTCACCACGATGCTGAAGAGCATATAATCCTAAATAACTCAGCTTAGAAGCATTCTTGTTACCGAACATTCCGAAAATACCGCACATTGGTTATTACTCCTATATTAAAATACACCATTTTTTAAAATAACTCCATGAAAAATCCCGGAGTTATTTTAACTTCTAACTTTCGCGAAGATATTCTTGTATAGACTTTACCGTAATACCTTCTTTACAAACTGTCTCTATACCGTTAACTGCGGCCTGCGCGCCCTGTACCGTTGTTATACACGGCACACCGAACATAGTAGCCTGACTTCGTATAGGTTTCATATCAGACTGGCTATGTTGTCCGGACGGAGTATTAATTATTAAATTTATCTTTTCCTGTTTAATGAGATCCAAAATGTCGCTGTGCCCTTCACTTATTTTCCCAACTTGTATCGCCTTAATATTATTCGATCTCAGGGCTTTATATGTCCCTTTCGTCGCATATATATCAAAGCCTATATCTGAAAGTTTTTTGGCAATAAAAGCCATATTACGTTTGTCATCATTTTTCACACTTATAAATATACCGCCTTTCGACGGAAGCCGCTGGCTTGCCGCATCCTGAGATTTGTAAAACGCCGTACCAAAAGAATCAGCAATACCCATTACCTCACCGGTAGATTTCATCTCAGGGCCCAGTAATATATCCACACCCGAAAATCTCGAAAACGGTAAAACAGATTCTTTGACCGCGACATGATTGATCTTCTGTTCTTTGGTAAATCCAAGTTCTTTAAGAGTCTTGCCTACCATTATCTTTGAAGCTATCTTCGCTAAAGCTATGCCTGTTGCCTTGCTGACAAACGGAACAGTACGTGAAGCGCGCGGGTTAACTTCCAATATATATACTGTATCCTGCTTAACGGCAAACTGTATATTCAGCAATCCCTTGACTTTTAAATTTTCGGATATTTGTATAGTATACTTACGTATAGAATCTATGATCTCATCACTCAAAGTATGCGCCGGCAATACACAAGCCGAATCGCCTGAATGTATGCCCGCAGTCTCGACATGCTCCATTATACCGCCTATAACTGTCAACTCGCCGTCAGATACGGCATCGACATCTACCTCAACAGCACCTTCCAAGAACTTATCTATCAATACAGGTTTATTTTCAGAAACTCCCTGAGCTATCGCGATAAAATCACTTAACGTTTTTTCATCATAGATTATACGCATAGCCCGCCCGCCCAACACATAAGACGGTCTAACTAATACCGGATACCCAATTCCATTTGCCACTTTTATAGCTTCTTCTTTTGAGTAAGCCGAGCCGTTAGCCGGTTGCGCAATACCTATTTTACTTATTAATTTGGAAAACTCATCTCTGTTTTCGGCAAGTTCAATAGATTCTACACTCGTACCTATAATAGGCGCGCCGTGCTCTTTAAGCCTACGTGCCAAATTCAACGGCGTTTGGCCGCCGAACTGCACTATTATCCCATCAGGTTTTTCGCGATCTATTATGTTCAAGACATCTTCCAAAGTCAACGGCTCAAAATACAATTTATCCGACGTATCATAATCGGTCGAAACGGTTTCAGGATTAGAATTGACCATAATCGTCTCATATCCAAGTTCTTTTAATGCAAATGCCGCATGACAACAACAATAATCAAATTCTATACCTTGGCCTATCCTATTAGGCCCACCGCCAAGTATGATGATTTTCTTTTTCTTAGTATCACGCGCCTCACATTCCTGTTCATAAGTAGAGTAATAATACGGCGTATATGCTTCAAATTCAGCAGCACAGGTATCAACTAACTTATATACTGCTTTTATATTATTTTCTTTCCTGTTTTTTCGTATCTCATCATCAGTCGAATTTGTTAATAAAGCTAGCTGCGCATCGCTAAAACCTGTTTCTTTTGCTTCTTTTATCAATCCGGCCGGCAATTTTTTCTCTTTAGCATATACCTCTATTATCTCATTTTCAAGCTCTACTATCTGTTTAATGTTATCTATAAACCATATATCTATTCCCGTGATTTCAGATATTTTTTCTGAGGAATAACCTTTTTGTAAAGCATATTTGATATAAAAAACGCGTGAAGCATTTGGTTCCTTAAGTCTATGCATTATTTTTTCATCAGATACATCTTTGTAATTTGATTTATTATCTAAACCGGAATGCCCTATTTCAAGACCGCGCAGCCCTTTTTGCAACGCTTCTTTAAACGTTCTGCCTATCGCCATAGTCTCACCAACAGATTTCATGGCAATCCCTAAAACATCTTTGGCTTCAGGAAATTTCTCAAAAGTAAATCTGGGTATTTTAACAACACAATAATCTATGGCAGGCTCAAAAGACGCAGGTGTTTCTTTTGTTATGTCATTGCTTATCTCGTCAAGCGTATAACCTACGGCAAGTTTCGCGGCAAATTTCGCGATAGGGAAACCTGTCGCTTTAGACGCTAACGCTGAACTGCGCGATACACGCGGGTTCATCTCAATAACTACCAATCTTCCATCTTTAGGATTGACCGCAAATTGGATATTAGACCCGCCGGTCTCGACACCTATTTCCCGAATAATCGCTATCGCCGCGTCACGCATTTTTTGATACTCCACATCTGTCAATGTTTGAGCAGGCGCGACGGTTATTGAATCACCCGTATGGATGCCCATCGGGTCAAAATTCTCTATTGAACAAACAATAACGACATTGTCTTTTTTATCACGCATAACTTCAAGTTCGTATTCTTTCCAGCCAAGTATTGACTCCTCTACCAATATCTCGCTTATCATACTGTTCTTTAAACCCAGCCCGGCTATCCGCTCGAATTCTTCTTCAGTTGTAGCGATACCCCCGCCTGTGCCGCCTAAAGTAAAACTCGATCTAATGATCAACGGTAAACCTATTTTTCTCATAGCCGCGTATGCCTCATCCATATTATACGCAAGCTCACTTACCGGTAAGTCTAAGCCGATCTTTTGTATAGCTTTTTTAAAATGGTCTCTGTCCTCGGCACGTTTGATAATATCATAATCAGCGGCAAGCATTTTTACGTTATACTTTTCAAAAACACCGCGCTCATACACTTTCATAGCGACATTGAGTCCTGTCTGTCCGCCAAGTGTAGGCAAGACAGCATCCGGCCGCTCTTTTTCAATAATTTTTTCTATGGTCTCCGGTGTTATAGGCTCAATATACGTTGCATCAGCCATCTGCGGATCCGTCATAATAGTTGCCGGATTGGAATTAACTAAGACTACCTGATACCCTTCTTCTTTTAATGCTTTACACGCCTGTACGCCCGAATAATCAAACTCGCAAGCCTGACTTATTACGATAGGCCCTGATCCGATAATAAGTATTTTTTTTATATCAGTGCGTTTGGGCATTTCCATTCTCCATCATAGCTGTAAAATCTTTAAAAAGGCACTCTGCATCATGCGGACCCGGAGAACTCTCCGGATGATATTGTACTGAAAATATAGGCATTGTTTTATGCCGCATACCTTCCACTGTATTATCATTCAAATTTATATGAGTTATTTCAATATCATCTTCCTTTAACGTTTTTATATCAACACAAAAACAGTGGTTTTGCGATGTAATCGCGATATGTCCCGTCTTAAGTTCTTTTACGGGTTGATTACCTCCATGATGGCCAAATTTTAATTTATATGTCTTACCGCCCAAAGCCAAGCCTATTATCTGATGTCCTAAACAAATACCGAAAATAGGAAGCTTGCCCATAAGTTTTTTTGTAGTTTCAACAACATAACTTAAAGCCGAAGGGTCACCCGGCCCGTTAGAAATCATTACACCGTCAGGCGCATATTTTAATATCTCATCAGCTGTTGTGCCTGCCGGCACAACAATATTCCTACATCCGTATTTGGCAAGTAACCTTAAAATATTATTTTTAACTCCGCAATCTATCACAACAACTTTAAATCTCCCGTCCTTGTTCCATTCAAAAGGTTTATCAACAGTAACCTCTTTAGCTAAATCCCGATTAAGTATACCTTCCCACGCATTAACTTTTTTCAATAGACTGTCATTATCCATATCAATAGTAGATAACACAGCTTTCATTGAACCTTGTACCCGTATATGTTTTGTTAATTGCCGCGTATCGATACCCTCAATGCCCAGAATATTGTTCTTTTCCAAATATTCCGGCAAACTAATAACTGCACGCCAATTGCTCGCTATACGGCTGCATTCTTTCACAATAAAACCGTTGACGAATGGTTTGCGCGATTCCATATCTTCCTTTGTAATACCATAATTACCTATCAACGGGTAAGTCATAGTAACAAACTGACCTAAATAGGACGGATCTGTTATTATCTCCTGGTAGCCGGACATCGCAGTATTAAATACCGCCTCACCGCATAACTCACCGTCAGCGCCAAAAGAATACCCTTCAAAAAACTTCCCGTCTTCCAATAACAACTTCGCTTTTTTACGTGTATTATATTTTGCCACTTTTATTTTAGACCTTTCATAGACATCTCCTCGACCATAATAATAGCTTCGGCTATCTCTCTCATACTTTTACGATGATTCATACTGTATTTCTGTAACTTTTGGTATGCCTCATCTTCAGTTAATTTATCTTTTTTCATTAATATACCTTTAGCGCGTTCAACACGTTTACGAGTTTCAAGCTCTTCCTGTATTATCTTACTCTTAACCAACAACTCGGCATTCTCTATAGCTATTGCAGACTGATGCGCTACGGATATAAGCATGGATATCTCCGTCTCGGAAAAATCATGAGGTTGTGACGTATAACAATTGAGCACGCCTATAACTTTCTCTTTAACTTCAAGCGGCAAACACAATAAAGAGCATAACCCTTCTTTTTTAGCTATATCGAGAAATTTATATTCCTTTTCCTGCCGTACATCCTTTATAACAAACGGCTTATTATCGCGAACCACTTTACCGGCTATTCCTTCACCTATCTTTAATGCCGGTTTAGTATTATAAGCATCACTTACGCTTTGCGTGGCACGTATAACAAGTTCGCCTCTTTTTTCATCAACCAGCATTATAGAACAAATATTAGAACCCATCATTTGCGCGGTAACAGTAACAATCAGACGTAAGATATCTTCTAAATAAAGGTTGGACGTAATCGCTTTACTGATCTTTGTTAAATTTTTTATGTGTTCCTGATAGTCCATTTGTATTAATGCGATAAGATTGTCGACCTGTTTCTCCCACTAATTATATATTATTTACTTTTTTAGTAAAGAGCTATAAAAAATAATTTTATCCCGCAGAAATAAAACCAAAACTGAAAGCATATTCGTGATTCCGCTCCACACCCATGCCATATTAATAAAACACAGGCTTTAGCCTGCACAGCTTTATATTACGGGTAAAGCGCTCTTACCCATTAGATATTTATCAATATGATACGCCGCTTTACGACCTTCAGCTAATGCCCATACGACCAATGATTGTCCGCGACGCGCATCACCTGCCGCGAATATACCGTCAGCCGATGTCATATAATCGTCACCCGTAGCCACGTTCCCCCTGGCATCAAGCTTCAATTTCAGATCACCCACTAATCCGGAATGTTCCGGATGGACAAAACCCACCGCCAACAATGCTATATCAACCGGGATACTAAATTCCGAACCCGGGATCTCCTTCATAACATCCCTATTAGTTTTAGGGTCATATATAAACTCAACTTTAACACAGTCTATACTTTCAAGTTTCCCATTTTTACCTATAAACCTTTTAGTCAAGACCGACCAGTCTCTTTTACAGCCTTCTTCATGACTTGTCGTAGTCTTTAATAATTTCGGATACACAGGCCATGGCTCTTTAGCTGTTCGTGTCTCAGAGGGTTTTGGTAAAACTTCTATTTGTGTAACTTCCTTAGCGCCATGCCTGTTGGCAGTACCCACACAATCACTTCCGGTGTCACCACCGCCAATAACAACCACACGCTTATCTTTGGCATCTATCTTAGCTGAAGTCATATCACTCACCCATCTATTGTTCGCTATAAGATAATCCAGCGCGAAATATACACCGTTTAACTCTCTGCCGGATACACTCAAGTCACGCGGGACACGGGAGCCTATAGCCAGACAAACCGCGTCAAATTTATCTTTCAATTCAGTTACAGAAATATCCGTACCGACATTAACATTATTAACAAAAGTAACCCCCTCTTTCTTAAATATATTTATGCGTCTGTCTATTATTTTTTTCTCTAACTTAAAATCAGGTATACCATAACGCAGCAACCCTCCGGGTTTATCGTCACGCTCATAAACAGTTACATTATGTCCGGCCTGATTAAGCTGATCCGCTACGGCTAGACCTGCAGGGCCCGACCCTATAACCGCGACATTTTTACCTGTACGAGCTTTAGGCTTACGCGGCCTAACCAACCCTTTCTCAAAACCATATTCAATAACAGCTAATTCGTTTTCGCAAATAGTGACAGGACTATCGTTAATGCCTAAGACACAACTTGCTTCGCACAATGCAGGACAAACGCGGCCGGTAATTTCCGGCATGTTATGAGTTATCATAAGTAAGCGCAACGCCTCTTTAAATTTGCCGCGCATAACATAATCGTTCCATTCAGGGACATAATTACCCAAAGGACACGCCCAATGGCAAAATGGCGTACCGCAATCCATACAACGCGAAGCTTGATCTTCAGAATGTTTATGCTCACGCGATACCGCAACGTCCTTATAATCTTTAATTCTCTCGGATACACTGCGGTATTCTTTCTTTTTCCGATCTTTGGTCAAAAATGCTTTAATATCTTTAGCCATTTTGATTTATCATCCCCTATTTTTACCCGTCCGATACTTCCGTAAGTCCCAATCTTTTCTCATCTTTCTTAACGCCAAGTATACGTTTATATTCTATCGGCATAACTTTAATAAATTTCTTCTTTTCTTCTTCAAAGCTGTCCAAAACTTTTTCTGCCAATTTACTTTCAGTATATTTAAAATGGTTATTAAGCATACTGCGTAAATAAGTTTCATCGTCTTCTTCCAATGGCTCAAATTCTACCATCTCCATATTGCATTTATTTGAAAATCTACCGGATACATCATAGACATAAGCTATCCCACCACTCATGCCAGCAGCAAAATTTCTGCCGGTCTCACCTAGAACAATCACTTTACCGCCTGTCATATATTCACAACCATGATCGCCCACACCCTCAACAACAACATTCAACCCTGAATTGCGTATACAAAAGCGTTCACCTGCCTTACCGCGTATATACGCCTGCCCCGAGATTGCGCCGTAAAAAGAAGTGTTACCGACTATTATATTCTCATTTGATTCATATGTAGTCTTTCTGCCCGGATAGACTATTATTTTACCACCCGAGATGCCTTTACCTATATAATCATTTACCAACCCTTCCATTTCAAAAGTAACACCCTTAACTAGCCATGCGCCAAAACTCTGACCGGCCACACCGTTAAATTTAAACCAGATAGTATCATCATTTAACGCGTCAGGTCCTAATCTATAGCAAACTTCTCCGCTTAACATAGCGCCTGTAGTACGATTAATATTCTTTATATCAAGCTCTTTCCTGATAGGTTCTTTTCTCGCAATAGCTTTTTGAGCAAGTTCTATTAATCTTCTGTCCAAAACTTTATCTATAGCATGATCCTGTTTACACTGACAAAATATTGCCACATCATTAGCATGTTCAGGCTTATATAGTATTTTAGAAAAATCTATTTCTTTTGCTTTCCAAACATCATCAGACTTAACTGCATAAAGCAAATCGGTACGTCCGATCATATCGTCCAATTTCTTTATCCCCAAGCTTGCCATAATCTCACGTGTTTCACGAACAACAAATTTGAAATAATTTATAACACTTTCTATTTTACCGGCAAACCTACTTTGCAAAATATCGTCTTGCGTCGCTATCCCAACAGAACAGTTATTCAGATTACAATGACGAAGCATAACGCAACCCATGACAATAAGCGCCGCCGTGCAAAATCCGTACTCTTCAGCACCTAACATAGCAGCGACAGCGACATCATATCCCGTCCGCATCTGTCCGTCAGTTTGCAGCCTCACCCTCGACCTTAAATTATTTAACACCAAAGTCTGGTGAGTTTCTGACAAACCCAGTTCCCAAGGAAGTCCCGCATGATAAATAGAACTTAACGGAGATGCGCCTGTCCCTCCGTCACCACCTGAAATGAGTATCATATCGGCATGCCCTTTAGCAACACCGGCTGCGATTGTTCCTACGCCTACCTCAGATACAAGCTTAACGCTTATCCTTGCGCGCGGGTTGGTATTCTTAAGGTCAAATATCAATTGCGCGAGATCCTCTATCGAATAGATATCATGATGCGGCGGCGGTGATATCAAAGTTACGCCCGGTGTGGTATAGCGCGTTTTTGCTATAGTGACACTAACCTTATGTCCCGGAAGCTGCCCGCCTTCTCCCGGCTTTGCGCCCTGTGCTATTTTTATCTGTATTTCATCACTATTAACAAGATAGTTAGTTACAACACCAAACCGGCCTGAAGCAACTTGTTTGATGGCACT